>JAKSPG010000225.1 GCA_024405075.1 Elusimicrobiaceae bacterium
TCCCTTATTAGGAAATACCGCGCTAACGCAGGAGGCTGTCCAACCGCTTGCCCCCACTTTCACGGAGTGGGAACACCCCACTTGGCAGATCTACATGCCACAGGAAACGGTACGGACCCGCAGTTGGCTGAAACAACAACAGCGCAAGTTCAAAGCGTGGCAGCTTAAACGTCAACACGCCAAACAAGTAGCGCTGGCGCAACAAATCGCCGCTTTACCTAAAATACAACCGCAGCGCACGTTTTACACGCCGCATTTATCAGGTTTGTTAGTACAGAAAGCAAACCTCGGCACCGTGCCGCAAGCGCCGTTTATACAACGCCCCCATTACTTATACCGCGGGCTTACGTTAAGTAACGACGGATCCAGCCTGCGCAATATTTTACGCAACGGGCTGTTGGTAGATGATGCAGGGGCTTATTCTAACAATTTGCTTATGTCGCTGGTCAACACACCGCAAGATGCGGCGGCGATATCATCTATGAAATATACGAATTTATCACAATCGCCTGAAACGGCCATGCATTACGCATTTAGGGACCTGCAGCAATCCGACGATATATTACCCGTACTGGTCAGCGTGACAGGGATAGAAGAAACCGGGCCTGTGGTACGCGTTCAGTACGATATCCCTGCAAAGCAGTTACCGCAAGTAGTCGTCTTGTTACGACTTAACGACGAACTGACCTGGTGTTTAATTGAGTTGGAAGGCGACACATTCAAAATCACTCCATACGAAGTTAAATAAAGACAAACGGCGCACAGATTATAGGGTCTGTGCGCCGTTTTTTATAAGTGAGGGAGGGAAAAACTAATTTGGTAACGTGTAATAACGGCCTGAAGCTCCCACACTTACTGTCCCACCTAGTAATTCCTCACAATACGCTCCTGCCGGCAAATTAGTATCACATAAAACATTTGCCCCGGAAGTCCAGTCAAAACATACAATTTCATTTTGAACTGCCCCGGAACTAGTTTCAAAAATATACACAAAACCGGCTCCTTGATACTTTCCCGTTAGACGCGCCATCTGAAAATTTACCCAGCCACCATTATTTTGAATTTGTAAACTCCAATCCGAATTAGATCTGGTATCTTTCGCGTTACTTAAAAATAATGTATCTCCCGTCCAAGGGATATCTACCGCTAATTCATCAAAACTGGTAGCATATTCGCCACTGGCCAGGTGGTGGGCTTCGTAGGCCTGCGCCACCGATTTTAATAGCGTAAGTGCCTGCGAAGCTTTTGATTTTTCTACTGCTTTTTGGTACTGCGGGAGCGCGACGGCCGCAAGTATACCGATGATGAGGACAACGACTAATAATTCAATAAGCGTAAACGCTTGTTTATTTTTCATACAAACTCCTTTGTTTCATTAAATAAAATGTAGCAAAAAAAAAACGATGTCAAGTTTTATTTTTTTGCGACGAAAAAACCCCCGTCAAAAAAATGGCGGGGGGTTAAAAACACAACAAACTATTTTCTTTTGTAATTATTTTGCTTCGTGGAAAACGTGGTTAAACGC
>JAKSPG010000226.1 GCA_024405075.1 Elusimicrobiaceae bacterium
TGCATAAGCGGCATGGCATACCAATCCATAACGGCTTGCAACATCCCGGGCTGGTGTCCGCGCTGTTCCAGCACGAGCGATACACGCGCCCCTAAAAATCCGGGCAGTTCTTTAAGCCCTTTATCCACCGTACCCGCGGGATACAAAGAGGCCGATTTTTCCACTAATTCTTTTAGCGAAACGGGTAAATTCTTTTCCAGTAAAATCCGCACCGCGCCAAACGCTTGGCGGCGAAGGGCAAACGGATCTTCGCTTCCCGTCGGAATTTGACCGATTAAAAAGTTGCCTACTAAAGTATCAATTTTCCCTGCTAACGACACCAGTTGCCCGGCTTTATCAGACGGCAAGGCCGAAGTGGACGTAAGCGGAAAGTAAAATTCTTCCATCGCTTTAGCGGCGTCTTTATGACCTTCCAGGGTGGCGTATTGTCCGCCCATGTAACCTTGCAATTCCGGGAACTCGTATACCACGTGGCTGGCCAAGTCCGCATACGCGTGTGAGGCGGCATACTCTACCGTATCTTTTAAAGCGATATTTCCCGTTTTTTCACACAACCACAGGGCCAGTTCGCGCGTGCGGCGGGATTTTTCGTACATAGAGCCCAACCCTTCTAAAAATAAAATGTTTTTCAGTTTATTTTTGAAGTTTTCAAGGCCTTCTTTTTTATCGTTTTCAAAAAAGAATACGGCGTCTGACAGTCGCGCCGACATAACTTTTTTAAATCCGTCACGCACTTCATTTTGATTGACGGAAATGCCATCGCGCACCGCAATAAAATACGGTTGCAGTTCACCTTGTTTATTCATCACCGGGAACATCTTAATTTGTTTTTTAAGTACGGTGGTGATGAGCTCTTTGGGTAACGTCAAAAATTTAATTTCAAAGTCCCCGCTGACGGCTACCGGATGTTCGGTAAACCAAACGGTTTCTTCCACCAAGCTTTCATCCAAATCGGCTTGATAACCACGTGCTTTAGCTTCGTTGGAAACGGTTTTAACAAGAGCCTCTTTGCGCTCTTGCGGCAATACCAACACCGGTTGCGGTTGGTTACGCAACAGTTCGGCATAAGCGGCGGCATCGGCCGTGGCTACTTTAATCGGCTTACGGCCGAAGGAAGAAAGCGGATAGGTGTTGCGGTTGGACGTTACACCTGCGACGGTAAATTTAATAACTTTATTACCGTATAAGCCGATTAACGAGCGTATCGGGCGGCCGTAGCGAAGGCCCGATTCTTCCCATACCATGTTTTTGGCAAATTCCAGCCCTGTTACTAACCGGGTAAAAATTTCCGGCAGTAGTTTGGCTGTTTTTTCGCCTTTAATTTTCACTTTGGCGTAGATGAAAGGCCCTTTATCCGTTTCCACAATAGTCAATTTCTCCGGAGAAATGCCGTTCTTTTGCGCAAAGCCCGCACTTTGCGGTGTAAAATGGCCGTTAGCATCTTTTAATAATTTGGCAG
>JAKSPG010000227.1 GCA_024405075.1 Elusimicrobiaceae bacterium
TGCTATAATTTGTTACTCGTTTGTTACTTTGTGTCGTTTTCTCTTGCGCGGTAAAAATATATTTTCTACCTTTGCTGACGTAACAAACAAACCTTAGTAACTATGGCACGTCCAAAGAAAACCGTAAAGGCCAAAGAGCCTGTACGTATCAGGTTCAAAGAACTGAACAACGGCAACAAGTCTATTTATCTGGACATCTACAGAGACGGTAAGCGTACCTACGAATTTCTAAAGCTGTATTTAGTCCCTGAGACTACACCCGTAGCGCGCACACAGAACGAAGCCGCCCTACTGCAAGCAAATCAAATCAAGTCGCAGCGTATTATAGAGCTGGGCAATACTCAGGCCGGTATAACTATAGACCCGAAGAAAGGCAAACTGTTACTGTCTGAATGGCTGCAAATCTACTACGAAATGCAGCAAAAGAAAGGCCGCCGCAGTCTGGCACAGCTCAAAGGACAAATTAACATTATCAATTCATATAACCCCCGCGCCGTTATGAAAGATTTAGACACGGCGTTTTGTCTGGGTTTTATTGACTACGTACGTAGCGGGTACGTGGTGCGGTCCCGTTCAAAGAAAGCCAAAGAACAGCCGGACGCGCAGCCGCGACACTTGGCCCCGAAGACAGCGCAAGACGTGGAAATTACGCTGAAATGCGCGCTCAAAGCCGCTATACAGGCGGGAATAATAGACCGCCACCCGTTCGCTGGTATTTCCAAAGCTGATGAAATAAAAGTCCCGGAATCTAAACGCACGTTCTTAACCATAGGCGAAGTAAAAGCGCTGATCGCTACGCCGTGCAAACGTGAGGACGTAAAGAACGCGTTTCTATTTTCGTGCTTTTGTGGTTTGCGCTGGTCCGATACGTCCGGGCTGACGTGGGGCAACATCGAACAGGAAAACGGCAAATATCATATAGCGCTGGTTATGAAAAAGACGCGGGAACCGTTATATTTGCCACTGAACAAACAGGCGCTTAGCTACCTGCCGAAACGTGGGACCGCTGCCAGTACGGACGTAGTGTTTAAGACGCTGCCAGATTTGGGCTACGTTAACGTACATTTGAAGAAGTGGGCCGCCGCTGCCGGGATAACTAAAAACGTTTCGTTCCACATATCGCGCCACACTTTCGCCACTACGTCGCTAACGCTGGGCGCTGACCTCTACACTACGTCGAAGCTGTTAGGCCACGCCAGTATACAGACTACGCAGATTTACGCTAAGATAGTGAACAGCAAAAAAGACGAAGCCGTAGCACTGTTTGACACCGCGTTTTAATACAGGCCAGTTAACCCACTTTGTAGAACCGATAAACCGTATTAGTTGAATATGGAAACCGATAGAGAAATAAGACTGTTAGTAGCGTCAAATCTGATAGCGGAACTATTCACGCCAGAGACAGACGACCCGTACGGGCTACCTGTCATATTTGAAGAAACGGCCCGTACCTATCTG
>JAKSPG010000228.1 GCA_024405075.1 Elusimicrobiaceae bacterium
AAGTGTGTACCGCTTTTACGCAGTTCCGCCGGGCTTAAATTAACGGTAATACGTTTGGATGGGAAGTCAAACCCGCTGTTACGTATAGCGGCAACGACGCGTTCTTTGCTTTCGCGCACTTCTACGTCCGGTAAACCGACTACAGAGAAGGTGGGCATGCCAGGGGCAATGTCCACCTCTACCAATACGTCAAAACCGTCAATGCCTTTAATGGCACTGGTGCAAATATTTGCTAGCATAATTAGTTAAAATTAAGCACAACAGCGGCAGGAGTTGTATCCACCACGGTAAAATTTACGTCGTATTTACGGATAATTTTAGCGGCTAATTCGTCCGATGAAGACGTATTGGCCGACACTTCAAACTGGGCGCTGGAATTGGCATAACGTACCAAGTTGAAGTCCTCTATTTCGCGTAAGTCTTTAAAAATATCTTGAATCCGTTTGAGCCGTTCAATGGTGTTTACATTTTTGACCATTAGCTGGAATTGCTTGGCCGAGTTAATAGCCGCATTAACGGGTTCTATGAGTTGTTTGGCGGCCGCTTCGCACGCAGCGGAAATAGATTTTTGCGCGGCGATTTCAGGTAGCGGATCTAAACCGCTTTGTTGTTGGGCGCCTTCGGCTACAATGGCATAGTTGTTGGTGGCATATACGCGGATATTAGCCCGGGCCCGGTATGTCTTGAAAGGCGAAAGCGTGCTGGTGGCCAGCGCTTCCAGCGGGTTGGTGGAGGCGTCCGCTACAATAATAAAGCGTGCTCCTTCCGTGCGGGCCTTATCAATAGCTGGGTTGGGGTTATCTATGTTGTTTTGGCTTAAATTATCCCCGTTAACCAGTGCAAACGGTTGGTTTTTGAGGGCACGGTAGATGGCTTGTTTGCAATCTTGGCGCAGCGAGAGGTCTTCTCCGTTGGTTTCATGCGAGGCTACCAAAATGGTGGTTTTTTTAGCAAAGGTGTCGGATTCTGATTGTTTGATAATATCACCGATGTCTTTGACCAATACCATGGCTCTGATTTTGGTGTAAAATTCGTCGCCTTTGCGGTACGATTTTTGTACGTAACTGTGGCGGATAAATCCGGCAGATTTGGAAACAATTTTATCTTCTACCACTTGGGCCTGGTCCACAGTCGTGGCAGAAGAAATAAAAATGCCGGCTACTTTTTCTACCGCAGCGCGTTGAGCGGCCAAAATGCCGTCTTTTTTCATTTGACGCAAGTTGTTCTCGTCATAGGGGACCAGTGATTCGGCAACTACATATTCGCCCTCCCCTTTAGGGCCGATGCGAAAGGAACGGCAGGCCGTTACAGTAAGCAGGGCTAATAGCCCGATGAGAAATAATTTTTTCATTTTTTGTGCTCCGGGTCCAGGCCGGCTGCTTGAAGATGCCGACGAGAAAGACGCATGGTTACGGTGCAACCGTCGTCTTCCAAATATTCAGTAGAAAC
>JAKSPG010000229.1 GCA_024405075.1 Elusimicrobiaceae bacterium
TGTATCTGCTTTACTCCTTCTCTGGTAGCAATCATCTTCAAGACATTGCCAATCTTCATCTCCATTTCCCCCTTCCAATCGCTCTATCATCATATCACAATGCCTTTTTTATGTCAACAAAAAGTTGCAGAATCTGCAATTTTTGCCGCATTTGTTGCAGAATCTGCAATTTTGGGCGGTAATATAATATAATATAATAAAATAAAATTATGCGGTGAGCCGTACACTTGTGGCGAATTGTGCGAAACAGAAAGTATTTTGGCATGTGCCTTTTTAATACCGAAATGTTTTCAGATTCGACATCAGCCAAAGTGGCTTTTTTAGTTTGCGTGTGGTCTTTTTATTTTTGCGTGTGGTAGAGCGGGCACTCCCCGCTCCGCTCCCCTTCGTAAACCCCTCCCCGCCTATTGGTTTACGTGCAACACGGTTAATAGTTAACATCGTTTAGTATGATAGTAAAGACTTTTGACTGTTTAAGGGGTTTACTATAGCCCTGTTTGGGCGGGGGTAAAATAGCCCGCTAGAATGCCCCTGTGAATGCTCACAATGCCCACAGAACGGTTTTAACCCCCTAAATGGGCAATTGTGCCACCAGATACCTAGAACGCAAAATAGACCCCTTCAGAGCATCCACAAGGGCAAAATGTCTAGAATCGTTTTTAAGTGGCTTTATTTTTGTATAAGGTAGGATTATACCATAAAGGGGGTATGAATAAAAATAGGGGCATTAGAACGCTTTACAGGGGCATTGTAGAAAATGGGTAAAAGGGCAAAAATGCCCTATTTCGTCAACCGTCAACCGTGTTTGGGTTTACCAACCATGCAAACAGGGCAAAACAGGGGTAAAAGCCCCCTGTTTACCGTGTCCAGATCGCCCCGCAATGGGTACGGTGGCGGGCGGTGTCCGTGTTGGAACACGGCGGGCGGTGATCCGGCGGGCATGCCCCGCTCTCACCGTGTCGGAACGCAAGCGAAAAGGGGGCAACTATTCGTAAAATGCGTCTTATGCGAATAGTTACAACGTACCCCGCAATATATGCTGTTTCAACCCCCTGTTTTATGACTTTGCAACATGTTTTGCCGACTTGAAAAAATCGCTTGCATTTATCGCGGAATAGGTGTATTATACCATTGTCGGCGGAAGTTGACGCGGGGCTTTTCCAGACCGTGAACACGGACACCGACACAGAGTACCTTGACAAACACATACGGCGGATGAGTAGCAAGCCATGTAACGGCTTGCGGAAGTCCGGCGGGATGTTAGACCTATACATGCCGCAAGCGATCTAGCATAGCCTATACTCTATGATTGCCCGCCCTGTAATAATGGTGTGTTAGACTCATTAAAAAGGGGGTTATAAAAGTAGACTATGCCGT
>JAKSPG010000023.1 GCA_024405075.1 Elusimicrobiaceae bacterium
ACGAAGCTTACCCGGGAGCGAAAGCCCGTCCATCACGCCTTTGCGGCGCGTCGACTCGCGGGCGGCACGCGCAGCTTCACGCGCACGATTCGCCAAAAGAACCTTGTCGATGATCGCCTTCGCAACAGAGGGGTTTTCTTCAAAGAAGGTAGACAATGTTTCGCCCACAACAGAACGGACAATACCTTCCACTTCGGAGTTACCGAGTTTAGTTTTCGTCTGCCCTTCAAATTGCGGATGCGGAATTTTAACGGACAATACCGCCGTTAACCCTTCTTTAATATCATCGCCGCCCACGGAAATATCTTTGTGTTTGGAAAGGTTGTTATTTTTAATATATTCGTTAATAATACGCGTAAGCGAAGAACGGAACCCGCTTAAATGCGTACCGCCTTCCACGGTGTGGATGTTATTAACAAACGAAAAGACGTTTTCGGAATAGCTTTCGTTATACTGAATAGCAAACGAAATGTAATTATCCCCCACCTCTTTAGTGAGATAAATCGGCTCGGGGTTTAAAACGCTTTTGTTGGCGTTTAAAAATTTAACGAATTGGGAAATACCACCTTCGTAGAAAAACGTAACGGTTTGGTTATCGTCTTTGCGCTCATCGGTGTAAATGATTTTTACCCCGGCATTCAAGAAGGCAATTTCGCGCAGGCGGTTACCGATGGTTTCGTTAGAGAAAGATAACTCACCGAAAATTTCTTTATCGGCATGGAAAGTAACTTTCGTACCATGTTCTTTTGTATCGCCGATGATTTGTACTTTATCTTCGGGTTTACCGCGGTGGTAGCGTTGAAAGTGTACATGTCCGTCGCGCCGTACTTCTACTTCCATGGTCTCGGAAAGTGCGTTTACGCACGACACGCCTACCCCGTGCAACCCGCCGGACACTTTATAAGCACCGCTGTCAAACTTACCACCGGCGTGTAAGACGGTCATAACGACTTCTAACGCCGATTTGGTGCGTAGTTTAGCATCTTTGGCGTTTTTCATTAAATCTACCGGAATACCGCGCCCATCGTCTTGAATAGAGCACGTCATGTCGTCTTTAATGGTAACGGTAATGGTGGTGGCTCCGCCGGCTAAAATTTCGTCTACGGAGTTATCTACCACTTCGTACACTAAATGGTGCAAACCCGGTAGTCCCGTGGACCCGATGTACATCGCCGGGCGTTTACGTACAGCTTCCAAACCTTCTAAAACAGTAATTTTGGAAGAATCATAATCCTTCTCTTTTTCTTCTGCTGTCATGCACAACTCCTTAATCAAAAATACTAAAACTATTGGATCTCTATGCGGCTAATCCACGGTTGGGAAAAATGTTTATTCAGTTCCCCCACCAATTGTTGCCGACGGGCAATCAACTCGTTTTTGGCTACTGCTACTTTTACTTTTACATACAGTGTATCGTTTTGTACGGCCTGTAATACCCAAAATTTACTTTTGTTTCCTACCAATTGCGTCCACACGTGCTCCAAAATAAGTAAGCGGTTTAACCGGGTATTTAATTTATTAAACCGACCACCCAAATTAGCACTTGCGTACCAAGTCTTACGCGGGGCCGCACCAAATTTCATTACGCCCTCACCGGCATAATGACATATTTAAATGTATCGTCCCCCACCGGCTCTACCAACACCGGCTGGGAAGCATTGACAAAAGAAAACGATACTTTATCGGTGGAAATGTTTTTCAGTACATCAATAATGTACTGCGGGTTAAAAGCCGCATTGAATGTTTCGGCTTTATACTCTATAGCTAACTCGTCGGTAAATTCCATATTTTGGGAATTAGAAGCGACTGTTAAACGGTTATTGTCCAACTGGTATTTAACCACGCTGCCAAATTCGCCGGAGCACAAGGCCGAACGGCGTGTGGAAGCGAGTAATTCTTTGGAAAATACTTCAAAAGAAATATTCTTTTTCGTCGGAATTACTTGGTTGTAGTTCGGAAAATTTCCCTCAATTAAGCGGGAAATAAAAGTAGTTTCGTTTAAAATAAAACTCACTTGGTTGGAAGAAACATTGACTTTAATTTTACTGTCTTTTTCCGGTTTTACCAAAGAAATATAGCGGCAAACTTCGTTTAAAATTTTGGTGGGAATAATAATTTTAAACGTCTGGGAACCCGGTAACGCTTTATGGCTTGCAATAGCTAAACGGCCTCCGTCGGTAGCTACAATTTCAAATTTATCGGCGGTATTATTCCACAATAAACCGTTCAAAATATAACGCGTCTCTTGCGTAGAGGCGGAAAAAGCTGTTTTTTCAACCATATTTTGTAATTCTAACGGGTCCAATTCCACACTGTTATCGTGTTCTACTTCAGGAATGGCCGGATACTCGGATTTAGGCGTACCCATCACCCAAAATTTACTCTTACCCGATTTAATATGAAATTTGTTGTTTTCATCCAGAGAAAGATTGATTTCTTTATCATCGGGTAAATTTTTAATAATGTCCGAAAATTCTTTCATCGGAATAGTAATACTGCCTTCTTCTTCTACCTCGGCGTTAACAAAATGGACGGTGGCCATTTCCATATCGGTGCGGACGAGTTTTAATTTACCACGGTGCGCCTCCATTAAAAAATTATGGAGGATAGGCAGTGTTGTGCGGGAAGATACCCCGGCAGACACAACCTGGATGCCTTCCAAAAGAACGGATTTAGTAATATTTATTTTCATATTTATATTTCCTGTAATATATCCTGTTTATTGTGTGGATATTGTGATTTGTCTTGCATCTTTTACAAAAACGGTCTGTGTATAACCCTTATTTTTTATTCACAGTGTACACACCTAAAAAATTTATCCTTTCTTTATAGTTACTTTACTACCATGTTATCCACAGTTTTCTACTTATTATCCACAGCTTTAATATCTAAAATAATTTGGTTGATTTCAGCGGCAAAAAAAGGATCTTTTTCAATTTTTTCCTTTACAGTGTCGCGCGCGTGGACAACGGTACTGTGGTCGCGGTTAAATTCACGGCCAATTTCGGGCAGTGATAAATCCGTCAAATCCGTTGTTAAAAACATGGCAATCTGGCGCGGCCACGCTACGGATTGCGTTTTGCGTTTAGAATTAAAATCTTCCATTTTGATATTAAAATGTTTACCTACGATTTTTTTAATCGTATTGATATTAACGGAAGATGTATTGTTATAAATTAAAATATCAGCCAGTAATTCTTTAGCAATAGCGATAGAAGGCGTTACGCTGTGCATACCGCAGTAAGCTACTAACCTAAATAAAGAACCTTCTAATTCGCGTACATTGGTGTGGATTCCTTCGGCAATAAATGCCAATACATCGTCACCAATATCAAAGTTAATAGAATCCCTTTTTTGACGCAAAATAGCAATACGCGTTTCTAAATTAGGGCGTTTAATTTCGGTCGTAATGCCCGAAAGTAAACGGGAGGAAAGTCTTTCATCCCACTCTAATTGTTGGGGGGTTCTATCCGATGATAAAACAATCTGTTTTTTACTTTCAAACAGCGCATTAAATGTATTAAAAAATTCAATTGTACACGCTTCTTTACCGGAAACAAACTGAATATCATCCATTAAAAAACAATCCAGCGAACGGTATTTCTTACGGAAACTTTCCGGTGTTTTACTTTGTAGAGCTTCAATATATTCACTAACAAATTCTTCGCCGGACATATATAATACTTTGGCCGACGGATTATCTTTTAAAATTTGATTTCCGATTGCGTGTAATAAATGGGTTTTTCCCAGCCCCGGGGAAGAATAAATAACGAGCGGATTATTTTCCCGCGCGCCCAGTTTATGGGCAACGGCTTCGGCAGCTTTATAAGCAAAGCGGTTGGAGGGGGACTCAATAAAATTTTCAAACGTATATGAAGAATTTAACCGCGAAGCAAACGGGTTTATTTTTACAACAGCAGGTTGCTCGGTAACTGCTGTAGCTGAAAAAACATCTTGCGCCGAAGTGATAGTGGGGGTTTCTTCCGGTGCCTCTATCTTATACTCTACTGTAATTTGCGTTCCTAAATGTTTTAGAAATGCATCTCTGATAATGGTTTCGTAACGTTCCCGGATTGTATTTCCCCAAAACTGGTTGGGCAGACAAATCACTAGTGCCGTCGCGTTATACTCAAAATGCGCGGGGCGCAACCACATGTCGTATGAATCTTTCCCTATAATATTTTCTATATCTTGGAAAACAGGAACCAGCTGCGGGTATTTTTCTAGATTATCCACTACATTACCATCCTACCACTTAAAATGACTCCCTATATATTACCACTTATTTTAAGGTAAGGTCAATCAGAAAATTGAAAAATAGCGTTTAAATCGTTAAAAGGGAGTTAAATTTTGGTTTTTTAAAAAAAATGCGGACTAGGTATTAAAAAATCATAAAAACGGTTAAAAAACCATTTTAGGGTAAAAAAACGGTTTCTAATCTATTTTTAGACTTGACGCAACCAAAGCCGGCTTTTTATAATAAAAACTGGATCCGGTTAAAAAAATGTTATATACTCTGTAGAAAGCTTACATAAAAGGGGGAACTGATGACACAAATAAACGATATTTACGTTTGCCGTATTTGCGGCAACCGGGTAGAAGTAGTAAACGACGGTCAAGGCGAATTAATTTGCTGTGGCCAGCCCATGCATAAAGCCGTGGCGGGTACGTCGGACGGTGCGGCGGAAAAACACGTGCCGGTTATTGAGCGTATTGAGGGGGGATATAAAGTAACCATAGGGAGCGTGGAACACCCTTCCACCGTTGAGCACCATATTGAATGGATAGAGTTGATTTGCCGTTCGTGCGGGAAAGTACAGCGCAAACACCTCACCCCCGGCGAGAAACCACAAGCCGTTTTTAAGACAGACGCTCAACAAGTGACTGCGCGCGAATATTGCAATTTACACGGCTTGTGGCAAGCTGAAAATTAGCACGAGGAGCTTAAACCATATGATGCAGGCGGTAAAAATTTCGGAAAAAGTATACTGGGTGGGGGCCATAGATTGGAATTTGCGCGATTTCCACGGCTACGCTACCCATCGGGGTACGACGTACAACGCTTACCTTATTCTAAGTGAAAAACCTACCTTAGTAGACACGGTTAAAAAGGAATTTTACGACGAAATGATGCAACGTATCCGAAGCGTCATAGACCCGAAAAAAATTCAGCTTATTATTTCCAATCACTCGGAGCTGGACCACTCGGGCGCGTTGGCGCAAACGATTGCCGCCGTAGAACCGCAAGAAGTGTATGTTTCGGCCATGGGAATGAAAGATTTGATGGAGCACTTTCACCAAGACCTTAAATTAAAAGTAGTAAAAACGGGCGACCGAATTGACGTCGGCGGCGATACGATTTCGTTTGTGGAAGCGCGCATGCTCCACTGGCCCGACAGTATGTTTTCGTACTTAGAGAAAGAAAACATTTTATTTAGTAACGACGTTTTCGGTATGCACTACGCCACCGACCGTTTGTTTGACGACGAGAACGACGAGCATTTATGGATAAGCGAAGCTGAAAAATACTACGCTAACATTGTGCTTCCGTATTCGGATATTGTACTGCGGTTTTTGGACCAGGTAAAGCAAATGGGACTTTCTCCTCGTATGATTGCGCCGGACCACGGATTTATTTGGCGCAAAGACCCGGCGAGAATCGTGGCGTTATACGCCAAGTGGGCTGCCCAAAAGCCAACTCAAAAAGCCGTCATCGTATACGACACTATGTGGGGCAGCAGCGAAAAAATGGCCCGCCAAATTGCCGACGGGATATCTTCTTGCGGTGTGCAGGTTCGCTTGCTGTCCATGCATCATAACGACCGTAGCGAAGTAGCCCATGCTTTGCTGGACAGTGCGGCACTTATCGTCGGTACGCCGGTATTAAACAGCCAGATTTTTCCGTCACTAGCGGACGTGCTTTGTTACCTAAAAGGACTTCGCAAGAAAAATCTTATCGGAGTTGCTTTCGGCTCCTATGGTTGGAACGGTGCACCGATAGACGAGTTAGCAAAAATGTTGGAAAACATGCATGTGCAACTGGTAGCACCGGCACTGAAGGTTTGCTTTGTTCCCGACGAAGAGGCACTCAACAAATGCCGGGAATTGGGCGTCAATATCGGCCACCAAATTAAGGAAAAAGCAAATTAATTTTATGAGTGAAGTAAATATAAACGCGAGTTTGCAATACATTACATACGGGTTGTATATCGTCACCGTTGCCGACGAAGACAAAAAAAACGGAATGATTTTAAACACCGTTTTTCAAGTGACGGCGGATCCTGCGCAGGTGGCTATTTCGGTCAATAAACAAAGCTTAACGCACGAGATTTTACTTCGTACAAATTGCTTTGCCGCAATGCCGCTGGACCAGACGGCGACACTTCCTTTTATCGGCAATTTTGGCTTTCGCACGGGACGTAATTACGATAAGTTCGCCAAAGCGGAGTACACCGTCGGAGAAACGGGCTGTCCGCTCGTTACACAGCACACGCTTTCGTACCTGGAAGCGCAGGTATTGCAGACGTTAGACGTCGGTACACACACGCTGTTTGTAGGCAAAATAAAAAACGCCGGTGTGTTTGCCTCGCAAGCACCGGCCATGACGTATGAATACTATCATCAAGTAATTAAAGGTAAAGTGCCCGCTGGTGCGACGCATCATTTTTAAATTATAGTAAGGAGAATCAATTATGGTGAAATATGTTTGTGAAATTTGTGGTTATGTGTATGATCCGGCCGTAGGCGATCCGGAAAACGGCATCCCGGCTAATACCGCTTGGGAAGATGTAAAAGAAGATTGGGTATGCCCTGTTTGCGGGGTAGGAAAGGACCAGTTTGCCGCACAAAATTAAAATTTGGGGCGGTTTTGAAAAAAATGCTTAAAATTTAAGCATTTTTTAATATAATCTTTACGGGCGTTTGCAAACGCCCGTTTTTACTGGAAAAATGAAGGAGCATAGTTTTATTTGCGCAGTTTGAAAAATGTACTATAATAGATATATGCGGATTTTATATGTAATTTCTTCTACTGAAACGGGTGGGGCCGAAAAAGCACTGTTATCGCTAGCAACGGCTATGGCGCGCGAGCATGCAGTGCAGGTCATAAGTCTTAAACCGCTGGGTAGCATAGCTACGGCCCTTAAGCAAGCAGGAGTGAAAGTAAAATCGGCGGAAGGGAAAACGCCCGGGCAACAGATTAAATTTTTGCAAAAGGAAATAAAATCTTTTGTTCCGGATTTAGTACACGCGATGTTATTTCGCGCTATAGAATATACCCGCATGGCCTGCGCCGGAAAGCAAGTAAAACTGATTACTACTCCACATTTTGACTTTTCCGAACGTCCCTTTTTATATCGTCTGGCGGACCGCGCACTTAAAGAGTGTGATACCGTTACAGTAGCGGAATCATGCGCCACGGCAGAATACTTGCTCCGCCGCCAGAAATACCGTAAAGATAAAATATTTCTCTTGCCAAATGGGGTAGATAGGACCCAATTTTATAAGGATGAAAATACGCGTTTAGCGATGCGCAAAAAATACGGTTTTCACGTGAAAACAGTTGTTTTTGTTTGCGTAGCCCGTTTGGTAGAAATCAAAAATCCGTTAATACTTGTGCAAGCATTTCGTAACGTATGGATGCGTAACCCTGATGCAAAACTTGTATTTGTAGGAGAGGGGGACATGCGCCCAAAATTAGAGGACTACATCCGGCAAAGCGGTATGCAAAACGCAGTAGTATTAGCCGGAGAACAGAAGGAGGTTCGTCCTTTTCTTAATATGGCAGATGTTTTTGTGTTGCCTTCGTTAGAGGAAAGCCTTCCGCTTGCCCTATTGGAAGCTCTTTGCGCAGGGCTTGCCTGTATTGTCAGTCCGGTGGGCGATATGCCGCGCTGGGTACAGCATGGGGAAAACGGGTTTGTCGTTCCGGCTAAAGATATCACGCTGTTAAGTTGCGTAATGAGCGAGCTGTCAAGTGATGAAACCCGCCGCTTGGAAATGGGGAAAAAATCCTTACAAAAGTCAGATGAAATAACTGACAATTTTCAACAGTATCACCAACTTTATCAACAAGTTATCACAAACAATTTTCACGTGAAAACAAATTCAAGGAGCTAACAAATGGAAGCACGTTTATTTATTATTGCCTGTATTATGTATGTATTTGCCTATGTAACGCGGCAGCTTATTAAAAAGAATAAGTTAAGTAAGCCCACCTCTTTTGCCTGGTGGCACGCACTGTATTTGCTGTCTATCTTACATGGAGCGTTGTACCTCGTTTTATTTGTAATGGGGGGAGGAACGGGTGAGCCTTTTAATTGGAGCCGTTTTTCTATAGGATCGTTGGCTATTATCGCCTATACTATTTATGATTTTATTAGAAACCGCCGCTTGCCGGAAAAAAGCCACGAAAGTCTATTTAAAGCCGCCTTGGATTGGTGTAATACGGTATATTTTGCCGGGTTTGTGGCTTCTATCGTGATGTTTTTCTTTCTGCAAGCCTTTAAAATCCCGTCCGCTTCCATGCGCGATACGCTGTTGGAGGGGGATCATTTATTTGTAAATAAAACCGCATACGGTATCCGCTTGCCCTTTACGCACAAACGTCTATTTGAAAAACCCATCCAGCGGGGGGATATTATTGTATTTGCTTTCCCGGCTGATTCGCGCGAACAAATAAACTGCGGTGGCAGCCAGTATGGGCGTGATTTTGTAAAGCGCGTAGTAGGTTTGCCCGGGGAGACGGTGGAAGTGAAAGATTCTCGCATTTATATTAATGGTCAACCGGCCGCTTTGCAATCGTACGAAAAATACGACGATACTCCACGTCAGCATTACGCCCCGAGCGAAGTTCCGCCGGCCCTTGCGGAAAGCTACCAAATCCTATGGGAAGCGCACAAATTGGAGCCCGTTTTCGGTATGTTCCTGCGGGACCAATTCGGCCCGGTTGTGGTGCCGGAAAACGCCTACTTTGCCATGGGGGATAACCGGGATAACTCGTGCGACTCGCGTTTTTGGGGTCCTGTTCCTAAACAGAATATCAAAGGAAAGGCCTGGCTGTTGCACTGGCCACCGTCCCGCATGGGGTTTGTTAAATAGTTTTCACGTGAAAACAGGATTGATTTTTCGTTATAAATAATGTTTAATAGATATATATTTTAATTTGGAGGTTTTATGGGAGAAATCGTTGTAGTTGCCAACCAAAAAGGCGGCGTGGGAAAGACCACTACTTCCGTCAATTTGGCCTATGCGTTAGCCTGTTTAAACCAGGAAGTTTTACTCGTTGATTTTGACCCGCAAGGCAATGCGGGGTCCGGTTTAGGTGTTACGGTAGCGGAGGGGGATAAATCCGTTTACCATTTACTAATTAAAGAAGCCCCTTTTGAACAAGTTGTACGCCAAAGCTCCAACGAACTATTGGATGTTCTTCCTGCCTGCAAAAACCTGGCCGGGGCGGAAGTAGAACTCGTCAACGTGCGCGGCCGGGAAAACATGTTAAAAGACGCGCTGGAGCCGTTGCGTTCCGTTTATAAATACATCATTATAGATTGTCCGCCGTCCCTAGGCCTCCTGACACTCAACGCCATGATGGCGGCTGACAGTGTAATTACGCCCGTACAGTGCGAATACTACGCCATGGAAGGGTTGGCGCACTTTATGAGTACGGTAGCTAAAATCAAACAATTTTTGCACCCCAAATTAAAAATGGACGGCGGCGTGCTGACCATGTTTGATTCCCGCATGAACTTATCCAAACAAATTTTTGCGGAAGTCAGCCGGTTCTTTGGCGAGCAAGTGTACAAAACACCTATCCCGCGCAACATCCGCTTGGCCGAAGCCCCCAGCTTTGGGCAATCTATTTTTGACTATGACCCCGCGTGCCGCGGTGCGCAAGCGTATATCCAGTTGGCTATTGAGTTTCTGGGCCGGCGCGGTGCGGACGTTGCGGCTTATGCGGATTTTAAGATGACGGGCGGGACCCCGGTAAATTACGATTTCGGAGGCTGATATGGTTAGACAAGCTTTAGGTAAAGGATTAGATGCTTTAATTAAACAAACGCAAGAAGTGGCACAGATGACCGCGCAACAAGCGGCCCAGGCGGCTCCCGCCGGGATGACGGTCTCGCGCATTGCGGTTAATAAAATTGTGCCCAACCGTTTTCAGCCGCGGCGCGTGTTTGATGAAGCCAAGCTGCAAGAGTTAGCGCAATCTATTAAAGAGCACGGCCTGACGCAACCTATTGTGGTGGTGTACGATGCGGGGCTGGATAAGTATGAAATTGTCGTCGGGGAACGTCGTTTTCGTGCTACACAATTAGCGGGGCTTACGGAAATTGACGCCATTATTCACAAGCACTTGGGTGACCGGGAAATGTGTGCCCTCGCGCTGATTGAAAACATCCAGCGCGAAGACTTAAACCCCATTGAAACGGCACTCGGTTACCGTAATTTGATGAGTAAATTTTACATTACGCAAACAGATCTAGCTTCCTACTGCGGCAAATCAAAAGCGGCGATTTCTAATGCGTTGCGCTTGCTGGAGTTGGAGCCGTTTATCCAAGAGGCGTTGCAAAACGGTACGATTAGCGAAGGGCATGGACGCGCACTTTTAATGGTAACGGACCCGGCCAAACGGGAAATGTTATTCAAAAAAATGAACGGCAGTAAAATGTCGGTGCGGCAGGCGGAAGACGCGGCCCGCGCGTTGATGTTCCCCACCAAAAAGGCCGCCAAAGGCGCCAAACCGGCCGAAGTAGCCAGTTTTGAAAGCGACCTGCAAACGGCTCTAGGCACTAAAGTAGAAGTGAAATACGGGCGGAATATGAAGAAAGGCACGTTAGTGATTCACTATCACTCGTTAGACGAGTTGGATAACATTGCCAGCCGTCTGAAAAATAAGATGTTATAACAAAGAACGGCTTTGTTACGTTTCGCTAAACGCACAACCCTTTTATCTATATCCCGCATGACAACGTTGCGGGATGACGAGATAAAAGGGTTGTTTTTTTGTCCGAAAACCCCGCGCTAGGCGCGAGGTTCCGTTCATGTTTCACCGATACCTGAGTTGTTAAAATAAATAAAGACGTCATCCTGAACTTGATTCAGGATCTTCAACGCTTGTAGTGGTTGTTGCCGTTAATAAAAGCCACGGCGTGCGTGGAAGATTCCAAATCAAGTTTGGAATGACTTTTTATAACAATAACAACGCGTAGCAAGTCACGTGTAACAGGCTTTGATTTGCGTCGGGTTGACACTCGACCTACACTACGGGACTAATGTTGGGCCCGTCTGTAAAAAACCTCGGAATAGCCGGGGGATAGTTATTGCATAGAATTACGAAGCGAGTGCTTTACACACAGCTTTTCCGCGTGATGTGACTCCGCTGCAATAAGCTTTACCACGGTGAGCTACGCTGTCTGCATGGTCCATGTAAATACTGTAACGGGCTTCCCGGTAGTCTTGGTAACAGGGAATATAATTTTGGTCGGTTTGCTTGTAATCGGGGCAGAATGTAATCATAAGCAATCCTGTTGGATCCGGGTCTTTCATAAAATCTATAAAATACCCATCGGGACATGACCACATATGTGAGTATATTGTATAGGGTTTACAGCCGTTAGTATAATCTATATCCAGTGCTTGCAAATCTTCCGCATATTCTCCATTGGCTAAATAATATGCTTCCTGGACACGTTTAATGCCCATGCCCACTTGAATATATTTTGCAAAGCGGCTTTTGTCCACCGCTTTTTGGTATTGCGGCAACGCCGCGGCGGCTAAAATACCGATGATGAGTACAACAACCAACAATTCTATGAGGGTAAACCCTTTTGTTTTTTCTTTCATACAGTTCTCCTTGCTGCCTTTGGAAAACCGCATAAAAAACGGCTGTGCTAATTGAGCAACAGGAAGTAACCCAATTAAAACAGCCGTGGTTTGCCGTTCATACGAACGGCAAACACTCGGCACACGCAGACCGTCGCCCTTGTGTGCCTAATATCGGCTGTCTTTGGACTTCCTGTTTGCCCTTGCGGGCTCTCCGTTTCTTAAACGGTTCCAAAAACAGATTAAATTGTTAATCTCCCCTTGCGCGGGGGTCCTGCATCTCCTGTAACTTCTTTATTGTAGCAAAAATTAACAAAAAAAGAGGGCCCTTTTTAGGGCCCTCTTGTAAAGACGGTTTCTATTTACGCGTTTTCTTCG
>JAKSPG010000230.1 GCA_024405075.1 Elusimicrobiaceae bacterium
GGCCACGTCTTTAAACGTAACGGTTTGTTGGGACGGGTCCTGCATTTTGGCTTTGGAGCGCGCAAAATTCATGGCACTCTTGCCGTCGCTTCGCTGCGGGCGGATAAAGATAAACCACCACAACCCGATGAGCAGCACAATCCACAACACGTTAAATAAAATATTACCAATCCAGCTGCGGTCCTGCTCGGCCTTAAATTTAACTTTCGCGGCCGTCAGTTCTTGCACTAGATTTGGGTCTTCCATGCGTACCGTTTTAAACGGCGCAAACTGCCCTTCGGCATTTTTGTACAGGCCGGAAATCATGCCCGGAGCGATGGTTAAGTCCGACACTTCAGCCGTGGCCACTTTCTGTTTAAATTCGGAATAGTCCAGCACCGCCTCTTTGGTGCCGGGCTTATTAAAAAGCAAAATAGCAATGGCAAATACAGCCAGCCAGCTTACAATTTGCCCGATAGAAATAATTTTGCGGTTGCTAGGACGTTTATTCTTCATTGTTTCTTAAAGACTCCGATGTAAGGTAAATTGCGGTACAGTTCATTGTAATCTAACCCGTAGCCGATGACGAATTCGTTTTCAATGGTAAACCCGACGTATTTAGCATGCACATCGGTCTTACGGTTGGAGGGTTTGTCCAGCAGGCAGCAAATTTCAATGCTGGCGGCTCCGCGGTCCTTGAGATGGTTCATCAGGTATTCCAATGTAAGCCCGGTATCCACGATATCTTCCACAATTACAACGTGGCGGCCCTGGATGCTTTCGCGCAAGTCCAACATGGTGCGCACGTGGCCCGTACTACCCGTGCCCGAATAGGAAGACAGACACATAAAATCCAACGTGCAATCCACACTGACATTTTTGATTAAATCGGAATAGAATAACACGCACCCGCGCAAAATCCCCACAAAAAGCGGTTTCTTACCGCGATAATCGGCCGAGATTTGGCGGCCGAGTTCTCGCACGCGCGTGGCGAGTTGTTCTTCCGAAAATAAAATACGTTCCAAAAAGGGCTGTTCAGGCATACATCCTCCATAAGAAAATATACATATAGGATATCTTTTTTTAGGCGCAAAAGAAAGACTTTTGAGGGGCCTATTTTGAAGTAGGTCTTTTGACCCTGGGCAATTTTCTCTTGCATTCTTATATTATCTGTATGAGGAAGCTATTACTTTCTTTTGTTTTTCTTACATTTTTGCTACCGGCAACCGCCCAATCCCTGCGCGGCCAAGTCGCCCGGCGCACCCGAGAGGTGGACGTCGTCCAGCAACACCGGGAACATATCAGAGCGGCCTTGCGCGAACCTCTTTCTGACGGTTATTTCCCGGCTTGGGAAACTTTTTTAGCAGAAAATACTCTTTTGCAG
>JAKSPG010000231.1 GCA_024405075.1 Elusimicrobiaceae bacterium
GTATTGAAGAGCACCTAGGCTTCCGCCGCGGCCACCGCCACCGCCACCGCCTTGTCCTCCGGCACCTCCCGCGCCATCACCGCCATCCGTGCCCTTTGCCGCCGGTAAAAAGTATGAAGACCATGCGTAATTGACGTTCGTATTGCTGCCGGCCGAACCTGCAGCACCATTGTTGCCGGCATTGCCGTATGTTCCGGCGGAACCGCTGCTTTTGCCGCTGGTGCCGTAATTCGTTCTTTGCGTACAGGTCGCTCCACCGCCACCATTGCTGCCGTTGCTGCCGTTACTGCCATTAGTCTCGTCACTTTGTCCTGATTTGCCACCATTGCCACCATTGCCACCGTTTCTATAGGAAGAACCACCTGTAGCGCCGCTGCCTCCGTTGCCTCCATCGCGTGTGAATGCACCGCTGGAATGTCCATCATTCCCACTGGATCCCGCACTGCCGTTGCTGCCGTTGCTGCCCGCACTACCGTTGGCACCGCTGCCGCCTGCTCCTGGCGCTATGTTACAGTTGATAATGCTGCTTTGCGGATTACTATAGTTGCTGCCCGCAATATATATACCATACACGGTCGCACCACTGCCAGCGTAACTGCCCGACGTGGTGACTCGTTCCGAAGTTGTGGCTGCTGGAACACTGATATTCAGGTCTTTCAAAACCCATCCTGTGATTCCCGATGTAGAACGGAACCCTATTTTGGCACGTACTGGAACATTGTTGCTCGTTAAATCGGAAGAAGCACTTGCATTTACCGTTATCGAAGTCGTGCTACTTGAGTGCGGCCAATCTTCTGTGCTGTTGTAAGTGTATCCTCCTTCAATCAGCACGTTGCTCTTCAAATCTACCGTCGCATTTTCCGTTTGTGTTCCACTCGACACCTTGATCCACGTTTTGCCCGTTGCCTGCTGCAACGCATAACGTATGGTTTTGTACGGCGCGGAAAAATTACCACGACCAGTAGCGTCCGTTCCGTTGGCATACGAAACATATACCACCGTCGCATCGGCAAACTCAGCCGCTACGTCAATACTCTGTGCCTTCACTGCCCAAATGACAAGGCAGAAAAATAGTAAAAGGAGTGACTTCTTCATATTATTATTTGTCAGTTTTGTAATTTTTAATTTAAGTTCTGCAATTTTAGATTTCAAAAACCTTTGTCGTTCTAGTAAATTGTTCGTCGCAAATTAGGCGGCAAAATTACAACTTATATTCTACCAAAAATCCATTTTTGAGCTTTTATGATATAATAATTTAGTTATTTTATTGAAAATCAATTAAATAAAAATGTTAATAAATGTTAATACACTAATTTGGACGAAATAAAAAACGCCTTTTCCGCATTT
>JAKSPG010000232.1 GCA_024405075.1 Elusimicrobiaceae bacterium
ACACGCAGGCAGACCTCGACAAAATGGAAAGCGTAACGGTTCAATATGACGGCAAAACATACACACGCTACGACGCAGAGGAACGGCTGCGCGCTATGGAGCGCAATATAAGAAAATACAAACGGCAGGCGCTAACACAAGAGGCGGCAGGTTTGGACAGTACGCAGGCACGCCTTAAGCTGGGCGAATGGCAGGCAAAAGCGGCAGACTTTACGCAAAAAACAAAACTAGAACGCGACTACGCCCGCGAGTTTATCGGAACAAAAGACGGAAAACAGCCGCGCGCATTATTTCCAAAAACACCGCAGGCAACGCCAGCACCTACACCAAAGCCAACACCAACACCAGCGGCCGCAGGATCCGCAGCGGTTGGAGGAATAGCAAAAACAACAGCCACAACGGTCAGCGAGGAAATAATAAAGAAAACCGAGGAAATGAAAGCGGCTTTAATTGATAACCCGATAAGCGCAGCACGCAAAACAGCCGAGGCGCAAAACATAGCAAGCCGCACAGTTTACGCACATAATGCGAAATTATCGGAAAATGATATAATTAAATATATCGCCGGAGCCGATAAAACAAGCGGCAGCTGTTCCAGCGCGGCCAATGCGTATATTGCTAACAAAGCCGGTTTTAATGTATTGGACTACCGCGGCGGCGAATCTATGGACTTATTCGCAAAAAAGAGTACATCTATAGAAATGTCAAAGTTTAGCGGCGTAGAATCATACATAACAAAAAATACAAATGATTTTACATCATTTAATAAATTAAAAATAAACATGCAGGTCGGCAAAGAATACAAGCTGGGCGTCGGAGGCCATGCGGCTATAGTAAGAAAACTAAAGGACGGTACTTACCAATATTTAGAATTACAAAGCGCAGGCGTAAACGGATTTAAAGACTTTGACGAATACACATTAAAATATAGGTTCGGCTGCCAAAAATCGCATACATTATACGGCATGCGGCGCGACGTACCGGCGTATTTAATAGAGGTTGAATCATTGGGACGCAGCAAAGAGTTTATAGAGTTAATGCAATATTTGAACACAGCGGCAGAGGCGCAGCTTATCGGCGCCGGAGGTTATGCAAAATGACATTTTATAAAAATAATGAATCGGACGTAATACGCTATGTAGATACAGCAGAAACGGAGGGACGTATTTTATTTACGTTCGACGGCACAAATATTTTTAATTTTTGGACGGACTACCCCGACCGATTAACCGACAAACAAATAGAAATATTTAAGCGCGAAAACCCAACGCTTGCAGCATTAAAATAAAACCAGCAGCCCCGCAGCAATGCAGGGCTTTTTTATTGCCCGAAATTGC
>JAKSPG010000233.1 GCA_024405075.1 Elusimicrobiaceae bacterium
GAGCAATTGGTATCTGCGAGCGATGGCCATCTCACGGGCCACCGACCAACGGCGCGACGCCCAACCTGCCTGCGGATGTACAACCTGTACAGTTAGTATAAGCGAAAAATCAAAAATGTCAAGGGGTAATTTTTTTTGGTATTATAAAAGTAGATTCATTTATTGGGAGGAGACGATGATTGCTCTTATTTTATTGTCGGCAATTGTGCTAGCCAGTTTGCTGGTGTTTTGGCTGATACCGTGGGCAGTGCGAAGAATAACTCGCGGTACTTATACGGTGCGTCCGCTTGGATTGTGTTGCTTTGGTATTATGACGTTGGTGGGTGTGTTGATGGCCTATTTTTTAGTTACAAAGCCGGATGCACATTTGTCTGATATCTTTCATACCGATACATTAAAAAAAGCCGGATTCTTTTTAATTTTATGGGTTGGCTCGTCTTTTGGTGTACTCGTGCGTACGGAACAAGGCAGACTGAAAAAGATAGAACAGCTTTACGAGCGTGCATTGCGGGAAAACACTCCTATTTTGTGGGAAGAATTATATAGTGCGTGGACTGACGAAGAAAGTATGGCCTTTTTACAAAAACATCCGTCCCACGGCAAGTTAGTAGTAGATGGACTTTTGCGTTTGATTACTTATGTGGAAACACATCCCGGCGAAGAACCGCTGTTGCCGGGTGAGTATTACTGGGCCGGTTATATGTATGAGCTGGGGGTAAACGGTACGCCGGACGTACCACAAGCTAAAGCACTTTACGAAAAAGCTCTACAACTTTCCTGTACGGACACGGCAAACAGGGCTGAGTTTGAGCAGTATCGGGACCTGGCCCGCCGGCGGCTTGATAAGTTAATGGATAAATAGGCGCACATGACACTTCATCAAAAAGCCCCCTTCCGGGGGCTTTTTTTGAGAGGGTACAAAAACCCACTTTACAGTTTCGTAATGTCCGCGCCGGTTTGTGCTAAACACGCGCGCACGCGCGCCAAGAGCGCAAGCCGATTGGCACGTACCGCTTTATCTTCCGCATTGACCATGACTTCTTTAAAGAAGTTTTCAAGCGGCAGTTGGAAAGCCGTGCATGTTTTTAGGCGCGTTAAATAACCGTCTTTGTCCGCGGCGGCGGGCAACGCGGCTAATTGGCTTTCCACATGTTGAACCGTTTCAAAAAGCACTTTTTCCGCCGGAAATTCAAATAATTTCTCATCTACCGCCGCAGTTACCTGTTCGGCTTTTTTCAAGATGTTGTTCACACGTTTGGCGGCCTCTAACACGGCAGCAAAAGAGGTTTCCGTTCTTCCCGTATTAAGCGCGCTGACGAGTGCCTCTACCTGC
>JAKSPG010000234.1 GCA_024405075.1 Elusimicrobiaceae bacterium
GGTTGGGATGCAAAATTGAGAATTGATTCAACGCAGTTTGACAAAAATATAAAAGAGAGCACAAAGCAAATAAAGAGCATACAGCAGCAGGGCAAACAAGCAGACGCGGCAATAGGTAAATTTGCGGGTGGATTGCTTAAGGCGGTGCCAGCCCTTGCAGCCGTTGGCAGTGCGTCCGCAGCGTTCAACCGTACCCTAGAAATTAACCAAATTTTGGGAGATGATGTTCGCCGCGCGATGGATGGGGCAAAGGGTGCCGTGGATAGTTTCTTTTTGTCGCTTTCCACGGGCAGTTTTGACGGGTTTATCCGTAAGATGGGACAAACGATTGAAGCCGCGAAAGAGTTATACAACAGCCTTGACAATTTAGCCACATTCCGCATATATGAAAACGCAGACATGGCGGAACTAAACACCCAAAAAGCAAAGTATAATGGAATATTACGCAATGCTCGAAGTGTGGATGTAAACGGCAACAAAATCTACAGCGAAGAACAAATAAGGGAGGCAGAAAAAGGGCTTGAAGAAGTAAACAAAAAAATCAAAGATACCCTATTGCAGGAGCGTAAATTGGTAGACACTGCCGCGCAGGACATTATACAAAAAGTAATGGCAGCAACGGGCGCAGGTTACGGAGAGGCGGAAAAAATGCTTACTGACTACCGCAATGCTGCGGAGGTGCAACAGAGAATAGCAAAATTATTCGCGGAGAATACCCACGAAGTCCGCACAGCAACCGCCAACCAATACGGCGGCACGATGACAACCACCACAACCGTGTGGGATAATGAGGCAGCGAAACAAGAATACCAAAGCCTCAAGGCGTTGCTTGCACTTGCCAGCGATGGGCAGGAGGTTCTAGGAGCATATAGCCAAAAGCGCGTAGAAGCCGCACAGATTTCCCAACAAATACTCCAAAATGAAGCGAACCAAATACGCCTTGAAGGTAGAGCAAACCAAGCCTACAAAGGTAGCGCGGACGCGGTGGATGAACTAAACGAAAAACTAAACGAAAACCCGCTAATTTCAGCGGACAAAACCGCCACCAACCAAATAGTAACAACGCTTGAGCAACTGCCCAACAAGATAGCCATTTCAAGCGATTTTGCCACGCCCTTGGAGGTATTAAATTCCCAGCTTGAACAGATGAGGGCAAACGCGGAGGCAATAGGCACAGCGTGGAACGATAACGCCACGGCAATAGGTGCAATTGGCGGCGTGGTGGCAGAGGTTGGCGGGCTTCTCGATGGCAACGCCGCGAAGATTACCACTTGGGCGGCTTCTGTTATTGACAGCGTGGGCGAAGTGGTGGCAAAATATGGAGCACT
>JAKSPG010000235.1 GCA_024405075.1 Elusimicrobiaceae bacterium
CACGCTTAAATTAGCGCGCAAAAGCGGCCGCTTTGAGCGCAACCGTTTGGGGCTGATTGCCCAGCAGTTGGGAATCAGTTGCGCGGGCTGGCACCGCGCCATGGCCGATACAAAAATGGCCGAGCAGATTTTTTATTATTTCGTAACAACCTTACAAAAGCACGGTGTGCATACGCTGGAACAACTCAATGAATTTCAGCACAAACGCTGGGCGGAGTTAATCGGTTGTGTTAAGGAGAGTAACGTATGAAAAAAGTAGTTTTGTTAATCCGCGACGGTTGGGGGAACGCCAAAGCGGGGCCGTACAACGCGGTAAGTCTGGCCAAAATTCCGAACATCACCAAATATTTGGCCAACTATCCGCATACGCAAATTGAAGCCTCCGGCGAACAAGTGGGGCTTCCGGCAGGATATATGGGATCTAGCGAAGTAGGGCACCTAAACATGGGGGCCGGGCGCATCGTTATCCAGGAATTAAAACGCTTGAAAGATACGATTGAGGACGGCTCTCTCTTTAAGTCAGCCGCGTTCTCGGCGTGCATAGATAACTGCTTAAAAAACCACAAACCTTTGCACGTCATGGGCCTGGTGCAGGACGAAGGCGTCCACGCCCACCACGACCACTTGCACGCTATCATTAAATACGCCAGCGAAAAAGGTATTAAAGAAATTTACGTGCACTTCTTTGCAGACGGACGCGATACGCCGCCGCAAAGCTCTATCGGTTACATCCGCACGCTGGAAGAAAAAATGAAAGAAGCCGGCGCGGGGAAAATCGCCACCATTCAGGGCCGCTACTACGCCATGGACCGCGGCGAAGATTGGACATTGACCGACAAGGCCTATAACTTAATCGTGCGCGCGCAGGGCTTGCACGGAAACACCGCCGAAGAAGTGGTGGAACAGGATTATAAAACCTTAAAAACGCCGGACGGCGGGCCTATGGTAGATGAGTATATTCCGCCCACCGTCATCGGTGATTACAAAGGCATGGAAGAAAATTCCAGCGTCATTTTCTTTAACTTCCGCCAAGACCGCGCTATCCAACTGACCCGCGCATTTAGTGATGATGATTACCCGGGTAAAGACCGCGGTGTGCGCGTGCCGTGTGTGTTCTGCGGGCTCACCAAATACTACGATTCGTTTCCGTACAACGCCCTGCCTTCTATGACGGACGGCGGCGGTATGGATAATTTACTGGGTGAAGTAATTCCCAAAGCCGGCTTAAAACAACTGCGCTTAGCCGAAACGCAAAAGTTTAAACATGTGACTTCCTTCTTCAACGGGAAACT
>JAKSPG010000236.1 GCA_024405075.1 Elusimicrobiaceae bacterium
TGTGACGACTATGGGATTGTTTTTGTTTTAAACGACCGTACACACCGCCCCTTCCGTACCCGTGGATGCTATTGCTCAATCGCTTGCGCCGCTGTACAAAATCATATTTTTCCTTTGTATTGGTGCTGCCATCCTCGGACTACTGTCAAATCCTCGTTTTTGGCGGGCAATCGGTGAATTTTCACAAACTCCACGAACAAAAAGACGGCGAGACAACTTTATTGACGGAACAAAAAGTTCTTCATCCTCGTATTCCCTCGACGATGCCGACGGGCGTAATGCAGGAGAACGAAATTTAGAACGTTTGCTTGGTCGTTGCTATCAGCAGGGATATACCGGTTATTTTCTCCACAACGTCTATGTTCCTATGGCAGATGGTACCACTACCGAAGTGGATGCCGTATACATCACCGCAAAAGGCATTTTTGTCTTTGAAAGTAAAGATTATTCCGGATGGATTTTCGGGAGTGACACCCAAAAACAATGGATGCAGACATTCCCAAACGGAAGTAAAAATCCCTTTCCCAACCCCATTTGGCAAAACGATGTTCACATCCAATGCCTCGGGGAATTTCTCAAATGGAAAATCCCGTTTTTCTCGTTTGTTGTGTTTTCCGATAACTGCGAAATCAAAAAAATGTCCGTGGTAAAAAGTCAAGCCAAGGTCATTCAACAATTTCAATTGACGGAAGCCGTTGCCAACACGTTCAACGCGTTGCCGGATGTTTTTAACGACACCCAAATGCAAACGATTTGGCAAACCTTATATCCCCTGACACAAAAAACCGCGGCGGAAAAAGACACGCACGTTGCCAACGTCCAAAACCGTCACAACGCCAACGAAAACACCCGCGCGGCGCAACCGATTTACGTCGCATCCGCGCCCGTTCCCGCGCCGCAACCCGCACAAACGGAACAGACACCCGTCTGTCCCCTTTGCGGAAAAGCGTTGCAAGAGCGTGTGGCGCAAAGCGGCGACCACGCGGGTCAAACCTACGAAGTGTGCACCGACTATCCAAACTGCACGTATGCAAAAATCAAAGAATGACAAAACCCTCCGAAAATTCGGAGGGTTTTTATTTTGCGCAAAACGCATTCACACCCACCACAGCGGCTGAATTTGTGTGCCGGCGCGGGCGGCGGAAACGGTGGGCGCGATTTGGTCCCACACCGCGACGAGCGAGTTGGGTTTTTTCATCGCATCGTCCTGCGCCATCGGCACAAAGAAGAGGTGTTGGGTGTTTTTAAGGAGCGCGATATTCCGCATCGACGCGCCGGGCGC
>JAKSPG010000237.1 GCA_024405075.1 Elusimicrobiaceae bacterium
GCAGCGCCTCCTCGGCGTTTTTCTGTACGCGATACGCTGCGGCGCAATCGTTCAAAACGTCAACCGTTTTTTTTACTGCCACGGCTACGCCTGCTACGGCGCCGGCTGCAGCTACGGCTCCGGTGCTGATTCCTTTTAAATTATTTGCAAAGCCTTTTCCTTTTTTTGCTCCTGCGTCTAATGTTTTGCCGGCTCCGTCCAGCTTGTTTTTCATATCTTTAAGGCCTTTGTCTAGCCCGTTGGTGTCTAATTTGGTATCTATTTTTACTTCGCCGTCTGCCATTGTTTACCCCTCTAATTGTGCTAAAAAATCGTCTAAAGCCTCGTCCGGTTCGTTGTCCTCCGGTTGCGGTAGTCGCCAAGCCTCATATTGTTTTTGCTGGCGTTTTTCGTATTCGCCGTTTTTTCCGTTTGGTTTCCAAAGTCGCGCCGCTATAATGCGGTTTAATTCTGTGTCGTGTAGTCCGTGTAATAGCGCTAAAAACTTGTACCAATGCAGGCGCGTGTCTACTAGGTCTATGCCGTATTGTTCCAAAAATGCGGCGTAAATATATGGGGCGTCTTTGTCATAATCTAATACAATGTCGCCGGATTCCTCGCCCGTGCTGCGTGGTAATTCTCGCGGCGGGTTCATAAAATCATATATCGCGGTTATTCCCTCCAAACGTCCGGCCGGTATTTCGTTTATATACATAAAATCGAAAGCCGTTAAGCCTGCCGTTCGGTCTTGTAATAATTCGCGGAACCTTAATATATATTTGTAGTCTGTGTGTATTTTGTAAAAACTCCCGCCGACTTTTACTGCCTGCGGGAGTCTTGCCTTTTTTAGATCAATCATACTAAATATGATTTAGTCCCCAATGTTTGCCGGTGTCGGTGTGAATGTGTCGCCGCTCCATGTTCCGGCCACCCATGTTGGAACTTTTTCGCCTGCTGTTTCCACGATTGTTACGGCTCCGGTGTCGTGCTTGTTAAGTGCGAGGTCAAAGTCGATACTCTGATTCACGCTGTCCAATGTACCCAGCTTTACTACGCTGTCAACTTTCCATGCTTTGTAGTATGTAGCAGCACCGCTGCCGCTTGCTGTGTATTTTTCAGCATAGAATACCAGCAGGACGTCTTTGTGTGCGTCGCCGCCGGTTGGCAAATTGAAACACATGTCAAAAATTGCTTTGTAGTCGTCCTCGTCGTCAAACATTGTCAATGACTGCGAGAGGGCAGGCTGGTAGCTGTCGATTTCTTCTTCCGGATTGTCCGAAGA
>JAKSPG010000238.1 GCA_024405075.1 Elusimicrobiaceae bacterium
CCTATCCAGCGGTAGAGGTAGCCAGGGGCGGATAGAATCTCCATGATTTTTTGCTCATCGTGCTCGAACAGGGGCTTGTAGAGCACATAGCTTATGGCTGTGGCTATGCCAAGTTCTGCAATGTTGAGCGATGCAAGCAGGTTGTAGAGGGTGCCTGTGAGGCCGATGAAATCTGCTCCGAGAGTGTCCAGAAATATCTTTCTGGAAAAGAACGACAATACGAGTATGAGGAAATAGAATATCAGGTTGACCTTGGCATTGAGCAAGGATTTCCTGACACGTGATTCTGTTTCTGCCATTTTCTCCATAGCTTCGCTTTTGCCTGTCACATCGAAGGCAAAACACACATGTCCGCATGAAACACGTTGCAAATGTAGCAATAAAATCTGGGGCGTACAAGTGCTTTTGCCGATTATTTGTCGTGTCGGGGCATTTTTCTTTTGGGACTTGCCTGATAATGTTTGCCGTTGCTGGGGCATGATTGAAAAAATCTGCCCAAAACGTTTCCTACGAGAGGCCAGTAAAAAATTTTTAGAGGCCAGTAATTTTTTTTTTTAGGTCTTTAATATAAAATTAGAGCCCAGTACTTTTTCTATTGTTCTTTTTTATATTTAATAAGGTGTGCCAACTTCGGTTCCCCCGTTATCGGGGGACAGAAACGGCTTGCACTGTCATTGGCTGCGCCCATAACAGGCTGCTCTCGTTTTTCTTGACTTGCGGAATAAGTGGAAAAGTGTGGCTGAAAAATTTGCGGGTTGTGTTTTTTTTGTTACTTTTGCACCCTGTCGAATATCGATTACTCCTTATTTTATTTACATATTTTAATTCTATCATTAATGAAGCGAATTCTGTTTATGTGTGTTTGTCTGACAACATCGGTGATGTTGTGGGCACAACAAATCGCAGTAAAGGGTGTCGTGCTCGATGAGTCGAACGAACCCATTATTGGCGCGAGTGTGGTAGAAACCGGCACGACCAACGGTACGATTACCGATTTTGACGGTGCTTTTACGTTGAATGTAAAAGCCAATGGTGCGGTGCAGGTTTCATACGTGGGTTATCTGACCCAAACCGCACAGGTGCACGGCCAGCCAGCCGTGAACGTCGTCGCGCCGGCGGACCGGGGGCCGGGGCATGACGGAGGGCGCCTTGCCGCCGGGCGGCGAGGCCGTGCCGCAGCCGGCGCGCCCGGGCCCGAAGGCCTGGCTGCGGGAGCACGTCCGCGAGGTCTGGCTGGCGGCGGCGGCCACCCTGCTCGC
>JAKSPG010000239.1 GCA_024405075.1 Elusimicrobiaceae bacterium
CACGTCTGGCCTACGAAGAATTGTTACTGCTCGCCACAGCGTGGGGCATTAAGCGCACGCAGACCAAGGTGCTGGCCAAAGATTATTCGTATGAGATTAAGAAAAATCTCTTAACGCCGTTTCGCCAAAACCTCGGCTTTGAATTTACAAATAGCCAGCGCAAAGTAATTAACGAAATTTTTGCTGATTTGTGTTCCCCGCGCCCAATGAATAGATTATTGCAAGGTGATGTGGGTTCCGGTAAAACCGTAGTGGCGCTTTGCGCCATGCTGCTGGCGGTGGAGAACGGCTACCAGGCTGCGCTCATGGCTCCGACGGAGATTCTGGCCGAGCAACATTATTTTACGTTTAAAAAAATGCTGGCCGGGTTGCCTGTCAATGTGGCGGTTTTGACGAGCAGTACCAAGGCCGCCGCGCGCAAAAAAATTCTAAAAGAACTGGCGGACGGAACGTTGCACATTTTAATCGGCACACATGCCGTGATACAAGACGATGTAAAATTCCACAACCTGCGTTTGGCGGTTATTGACGAACAGCACCGCTTTGGTGTCAAACAGCGAAGTAAACTCAAAGAAAAAACCGCCAAACTGGATTTGCTTACCATGACCGCCACGCCCATTCCGCGCACGCTGGCACTCGCGTTTTATGGCGATTTGGATGTGTCTACCATTAGCGAACTGCCGCCGGGGCGGCAAGCTATTTTGACGGAAACGGTTACTTCTAAATTCGCTTACGACCGCGTGCGCGAAGAAGTACAACACGGGCGGCAGGCGTATATCGTTTTCCCGCTGATTGACGAGAGCGAAAAAGTTTCCGCTAAGGCCGTAACGGAAGAATTTGAGAAATTAAAAACAGTATTTCCGCAATTTCGCTTGGCGATGTTGCACGGGCAAATGACTCAAGCGGAAAAAGAAAAAATCATGGCGGATTTTGCCGCGCACCAGATTGATATTTTGGTAGCCACGCCCGTTATTGAGGTAGGCATTGACGTCAAAAATGCGACGGTAATGGTAATTGAAAATGCCGAGCGGTTTGGACTGGCCAGTTTGCACCAGTTGCGCGGGCGCGTAGGGCGCGGCGAACATCAAAGCTATTGTATGCTGGTGCCCGAGCATGCGGGCAGCGTAGCCAAGGAACGCGTGGATATTATTTGCGCTACGCGCGACGGGTTTAAAATCGGCGAGCGCGATATGCAACTGCGCGGGCCGGGCGAAATTTTAGGTACGCGACAATCGGGCGAGTTGGAATTTAAGGCGG
>JAKSPG010000024.1 GCA_024405075.1 Elusimicrobiaceae bacterium
TGGCGCAGGCCAAAGCGGTGAAGCGGCGAGGGAGAAACATAGATATCCTCGGCACCGGCAAAATAGTTGTTTTCTTCGGAACGTAAAAACCCAAATCCGTCGGGTAAAATTTCCAACACGCCACCGCCGTATACGGAACCGTTCTGCTTGGCCTGCACCGCTACAATGCGACCAATCAGCTCCTGCTTGCGAAGGCCCGAAATATCCTCAATGTTATAATTGACGGCCAGTTTAGTAAGTTCCGGCACGCTTAATTTATTGAGTTCCCGCGCGTCCATAGGTTTGGCCCCGTTAGGTTGGCGGGGCGGCACGTGCGGACGGTTATTATTGGACCGTGGTGAGTAAGAGCGTCTGTCCGTTGTCTGACGGGCGGGCCGTTCGGTTTTAGCGGGGGCCGCGTGGGTTTCCTGTTTTGCTTCTTTGGTTGCTTTCTCGGCATTGGCCGGAGCATTTGTTTCTTCCATATTGACTCCTTTATTTTTCGTAAAAATCGGTTAAGGCGCGGTACATACGCGCTACTTTTTGCTGCAAAGCCGCTTGGGACCCATCGTTCACAATCACCAAGTCCGCCCGACGGATTTTTTCTGCTACGGGGCTTTGCGTTTTCAAGCGGCGTTCGTACTCCTGCCGCGTGATTCCGCGTGCGCGCAACCACTTGGCTTGCGGCCGGCCCGCTACCGCGAGCGTCAAATCCATATATTTATCCCACCCGGCTTCAAATAATAGCGGCACTTCAAACACCGCCCACGGCTTGGAAAAAGCTTTCATCTTTTTTTGCGCCAGCCGCCACACTTGCGGGTGGAGCCACTGCTCCAGTTTGCGCCGAGCCACGGCCGAACGGAACACCACCGCCGCTACCTGTTTGGGGCAAGACGACCCAAACCACGCTTCCAACTGCCGTTGGACCGGACGGGTTTGGTACAGCTCACGCACTAACTCGTCTGCACACAACGTTTGCGCGCCGCAAGCCGCAAAGGCCGAAAGCACGGTACTCTTGCCGCTGGCTATCGTACCTGTTAATCCGATAAGACGTACCTGGCGCGTTATCATAGCGGGAGTTTTTCCATATCGTACCAGTTGGGGCCGGCTTTAGCCGCCGCCAACAACGGCACACGCAAGCTTACCGCTTGTTGCATCAACTGTTTAATATGGGCGGCCGTTTGCGTAAGCGTTTCCTGCGGGACTTCAAAAATCAGTTCATCATGCACTTGCATGGTCATAGAAACAGGGGTATTGCGGTACGCTTGGAATACATCCAGCATGGGTTTTTTAATAATATCGGCCGAGCCGCCTTGCACAATAGTGTTAATCGCGGCCCGCTGGGCAAAAGAAGCCATGGCACCCACCCCCATATTAAATTCCGGTAAATAGCGCACATGACCGAGCATAGTTCTAACATATCCGTTTTTACGGGCCGCGGCGATGTTATCATCAATCCACTGCCGCACCACGCGAAACTGCCGGAAATAATTGTCTATGTATTCTTTTGCTTCGCGCATGGAAATACCCAGCGCTTGGGAAAGCCCCATAGGACCCTGCCCATAAATGATACCAAAATTAATAGCTTTTGCACTAGAGCGCATTTCCGGGGTGACTAAAAGCGGCATCACGCCAAACACCTGCGCGGCCGTTTGTGTATGAATATCTCCCCCGTCTAAAAAAGCTTGAATAAGCACCGGGTCCTGGCTTTCGTGCGCCAATACACGCAGGTCAATTTGGGAATAGTCCACACTTAACATTTGATATCCCGGCGCAGCGCAAAACGCTTTGCGTAACAGGCGGCCCTTTTCCGTGCGGACGGGAATATTTTGCAAGTTGGGGCTAGAGCTAGAAAGACGACCGGTAACGGTGCCGGTTTGATCCAAATACGAGTGGACTTTATGCTCATCGTCCGCCATCAACAGCAAATTATCCACATAGGTAGATTTGAGCTTGGCGCTGGCGCGGTAGTCCAAAATTTCTTGCGCCACCGGATATGTCTGGGCGATTTGCTCCAGCACCTCTTCGTCCGTAGAATAGCCCGTTTTGGTACGTTTAACAGGTGGAATTTGCATTTGCTCAAACAAAAGCGCACCCAACTGTTTGGTGGAGTTGATATTTACGTTGTATCCGGCGCGGGCATCTACGGCTTGTTGCAGGCGGGTCATCTCCCGCTCCAATAATACCTGGAAACTCTCTAGCCACCCCGTATCCACCCGAAGTCCGGTAAATTCCATGGCACTTAACACCATCATCAGCGGTAATTCCAGCGTACGGAATAAATCGTACTGGCCGCTTTCTTTGAGCTTTTGGGTGAGGGTGTCCTGCAATCGGAAACCAAAACGAAAATAGGCGCGCAACAGTTCTTGCGGGTCTTCTTCGTTTAGCTGGACGGAAAAATAATCCGCACATGCTCCCGCAAAACTCAAGTCACCCGACGGGTTTAATAAATACCGCGCTAAACGGCCGTCAAAGCAGTGAATAAACTGCCCGTTTAAATTGATGTCTAATTCGCGAAGGGTTAATTTTAAATCATACCCGGATTTTTCCACCGCGTCGTTGGCCGCCAGTTGCGCTAGTGCGGCCTGTTCCCACGGCTCAATTTGCGCCAGCGGCACAAACGCATATTCCTGTTCGCTCACCCCTAATAACAAATGTTCCTCTTGCGCGTGAATAAAAACCCGTTTGGCGCGGGCAGCTTTTTCCAACGCGGCGGAAAGCGGGATTTGCATTTCCTGCGCGGCCGGCTGCGGCGCGGGCGTAGTTACCTGCGAAGCGGGCGGCGTCAAAAAGTCCAGTAAGTTTTTAAACTCATACTGTTCAAACAGGGCCGCCAAATCTTCCCGCCGCGGGTGTTGGACCCGGTAGTCGTTTAAGTTAAACGGCATATCCAAATTACAATCAAAAGTAACGAGTTGTTTGGAAAGCAACGCCTCGGCCTGGTTATCCAGCATTTTTTTAGCTAAAGCCGGTTTGATATCGGGGTTATCGTTGTGTGCGGCTCGCAAAATGTCTTCTAAATGGCCAAATTTTTCAATTAGCTCCACCGCGCTTTTAGGCCCTACCCCGCGCACGCCGGGGATATTGTCCGATGCGTCCCCCACAATAGCAAAATAATCCGGCAGAAAACCCGGCCCAACGCCGAATTTTTCGTTAGCCGCCTGCGGTCCTTTAAAGCCGTCTTTTCCCCCGGCCGGCCAGATGTGAATAAAATCGGTTAAAAATTGATAGACGTCTTTATCGGTAGTAGCCAGCACACTGCGCACCTGCTCCCGGGCCGCACGCTGAGCCAAAAAAGCCATTAAATCATCCGCCTCTATCCCCGGTTTAGCTACCATAGCCAACCCCAGCCGCGCCACCAGTTCACGCGCCAAATTGAGTTGGCTGATAAGTGCCGGGTCCGGCTTTTTACGTGTCCCTTTATAGGCCGGCCATAATGCCTTACGCCGCGCACAACCACCGGGAGAATCAAAGCAAACGGCCACGTAGTCGGGTTGGTAGTCGCGCAGCATCTTTAGCAGCCACCGCACAAATCCATACAACGCACCCACTTCCTGCCCGGAGGAAGTAGTTAATTTAGGCAGTGCGTGGTAGTTACGGTGTAAAAAATTATGCGCATCTACCAAAATAAACTGTGGCGAAAAATCAGTCATAGGAATGTAATAAAAGGAAAGCGTAAAAGCCCCGGGCCAATGCCGGGGCTGGTGAAGTTATTTAAGACGATCTACCTCTGTTATGATTCGCTGTTTCGTCGCGTCTATGTCGTCTTTGCGAAGCCCCACTTGTTTCCATATTTCTTGGCCGCCGCGCATTACCAGCATGACGGGAACCATGGAAATGTCAAACTTTTCAAGGCAGGCAGGGACGGGGCTCTTGGGCGTAAGTACCATTTTTCTGACTTTTACCCGGCTATCAGCCTTGTAACGTTCCAAAATCGGCATAAAAACTCGGTTAGTGGCAGCCCGGCACGCGCCGCATTGTTCTTCCCCCACCAGCACGACCAACACATCATTTGGGCCTGCCTGGGTAAACAGGTCACAGGTGGCCACGGGAAGCGGCTCCTGGGCACTTTGAGCTTGTACAACATAGAAAGCACCCACCACACATAAAGTGACTGCCAAAAAACCAATGATTTTTTTCATAACATGTTCCCTTATAAAAGCGAGTCCAGTTTTTCCTGCAGGGCCGCTTTAGATTGCAACCCCACCGTTTGGGCCATTACCTGCCCGTCCTTAAAGAAAATAATGGTAGGGATGGAGGTAATGCGGTACTTGGCGCTGGTATCGGGGCCTTGATCTGTGTCTAATTTGCAGACTTTTACCTTGCCCGCGTATTGCTCGGCCAATTCTTCCACCACCAGGGCCAACATCCGGCACGGGCCGCACCAAGTGGCCCAAAAATCTACCATTACCGGCCCTTTGTGGTTAATTACTTCTTCTTCAAAATTAGCATCCGTTATAATTACTTCGCTCATAGTGTCCCCCTGCAATAATATAGAGTGTATATTCAAAGGATAGCACGTGAAGGAGGACTTGTCAAGCGTATTTTGCCGCTAGTCCCCAAACAGTCCGCTCCTAAATGTGCTACAATTTTAACATCCTCAATTTCCGCTTAATAGGATAACGTTATGGAAGAAGAAAAAATAATTTGTATTACTACCCAGGCCGATAGGACTTATTATCTGGCCAAGCAAGTAGCCAAAGAATTTATAGACCGCGACCAAAACGTCGTACACACCACCGGCACACTGCCCGACGGTAAAATTACCGAGATATCCACCACCTCCGCCACGTTTAAAACGTTGCAAGGCGGCAAATTGCACGGTAAGTTGGAAGTAGTCAATTTGGTAGATGGTACCGTTTCGTTTAGTGAAGAATACGAAAATGGCGTCTTGCGGACTATTCATGAAAATTCTTCCGCACAAAAGGACGGTCCGAAAACGGCTCCCATCCATGAGGGGACTACGCTGAAAACATCCAAAGGGGCCCATGCGTTTTACTTAAATGGCAAGGAAATTGCCGAGGAAACTATCGCCTCCAACGGGGCCTCGCTGGAACTGCTAGGCAACATCCCTGACGGAGAAGTAAAAGAATTTAACGAAAACAACCAGCTCATTACCCTGGCACATTACAAAGATAACAAACTCAACGGCGAGCTGATCCGCTATACGACGCGAGGCGAAGAACTTTCGCGCGAGGAATATATGGACGGATTCTTGCACGGTAAAGCCACCTACATTACCTTTGAACAGAACGATACGCTTACCGCTGTTTGTGAATATCGGAACTCCCGCTTGCACGGCGAGCGGACCGTTACTCAACAAAACGGCACGCTGCGTTGCCGGGAATTTTATAAAAATGGCCGCCTACACGGGCCGCGTGTGTGCTATTACGCTAACGGCACCAAAGAGCGCGAGGAAAATTATACCGAGGGGAAACTAAATGGAAAGCGCGAACTCTTTTTTGCGCAAGGCCCGTTGTGGTACCGAGAGAATTACGCGAACGGTCGGTTAGACGGCGCGCGGGAAGGATTCTTCCCTGACGGGACAAAATACCTGGAAGAATTTTACTCCGAAGGCATGCTGGAAGGACAGCGCAACCTGTATGCGCAAGACGGCAGTCTGTTGACCAGTGAGCAGTACCACTGGGGGACCCTACAGCATAACCCCGAAGGAAATAAAGAATGAAACAAACCCGTTTCTGCCCGGCTAAAATAAATCTGTTCTTGGAAGTAATGGGCAAACGTCCAAACGGCTACCACGAATTGGCTACCTTGTTCGCCAAAATTCAGCTGGGCGACACGCTTACCATTACCGCCGAGCCAACCAACGAAACTTCGTTGTCGCTAGCGTTAACGGGCCCTGTGGGCAAACAACTACGTGCCGATGAAACTAATTTGGTCTGCCGGGCCGCACGTGGATTTTTGGAGCATTTTAGACTAACGGCACGGTTGGATATGACTCTAGACAAGTACGTACCCACCGGAGCGGGATTAGGCGGCGGATCCTCAGACGCGGCCCATACATTGCTGATTTTGTGCGATTTATTTCACAAAGACAAAAGCGAACTCTTGCCGCTGGCTGCCAAACTGGGGGCAGATGTACCGCTTTTCATGTATGAAGAACCGTTTTTAAAAGGGGAAGGAATCGGCGAAAAATTAACCCCGCTCTCTTTAACAGGCCAACTGCCGCAGCTGGTATTGGTGTATCCCAATACATTTATCTCTACTAAAGAAGTCTTTGGCAATCTGCAAATACCCACCCCCCAAGAAGCAGCGGCCTACGCCGGCCAATTGCAACAACTGATTGAATCGTTACAACAGGCGCGACCGCTAAACGAGTGGAAAGATTTACTGTTTAACCGGTTGGAAAGGGGAGTTGTATCAGCGTCCCGCCCGGTGGCCCAAGCCCTGCACGATTTACAAACCGCAGGGGCAACGGCCGTGCTTATGTCCGGCTCCGGCTCTACCGTGTTTGCCTTGGCAAACAGCCCGCAAGAAGCCCAACAAATTGCCGCGCGTGTGAGCACCCCCAACCGCCGCGTGTTCTGCACAGGGTTTTATAGAAACTAACTGTCCATTGGGCCTATAAAAAATCCCCGCGTAAGCGGGGATAAATTTGGTTTCCGGACTTAGACCTCGGCCACAAGTCCGCTCGTTGACCCTCGCGGCTCGCGGCCCCGCCTCGCTATCCTCGCCTTTCGCCCGTATTTTTTTTACGGTCTCAAACTCGGATAAAGCTCCGGCTTTCTCGTCCTAACGCGGGCCAAGCAGTTGGCCCGCTGTCCGGCCTATTAAAAATCCCCGCTTGCGCGGGGATAAATTTGGTTTCCGGACTAGGACTCGAACCTAGAATGACTGGACCAAAACCAGTAGTGATACCATTTCACCATCCGGAAATAAACTGCCAGGCCTTCTGGGCCATGACATTTGCTACCTTATTATTTTACATCAAATGAGCCCCGTGTGTAAAGTAAAATCTTACTTTTATTTCTCTACCCGTACGCGCAGAGCTAGCGGCATATGCTCCTTTTCTTGCGGCGGCTGAGCAATTGCTCCAAACGGCATTTGTGCAATTAGCTTCCACGTATGCGGCACATCAAACGCGTGAGCCACGGCGTGGTCCACCAGCGGGTTGTAGTGTTGCAAACTGGCCCCAATGTTACGTTCCGCTAACGCCGTCCAAATGATATATTCCAACATGCCGTTGGCCTGGTACGCCCACGTAGGGAAATTTTCCGCATACGCCGCAAAACGCACCTGCAACGCCTCCACCGCGGCCCAATCTTCAAAAAACAAAAGAGTACCGTAACCGGCCGCAAACGAACTGATTTTTTGAGCGGTGGGAGCAAATCGCTCCGGCGGGACAATTTTTTTCAATTCCTCACTGACTAAATGCCAAAAATGATGATGTTTCTCCCCCAACAAAATCACCACACGCGCCGATTGCGAATTAAACGCGCTGGGAGCCTGTTTGACCGCTTCCTGCACTAAATGGATAAGTTCCTCTTGCGAAAGCGGGATTTTATCTGTCAGCTCGTAACACGAGCGGCGCTTTTGCGCCAAATCTAACATAGTCATAAAAATCCTCCTTTTTATGTATAGCATAACTTTTTTTACGCGCGCGTGCGACTCTTATTTTAGTTAGAAAAGAGCGAAAACGGCAAGCACTTATTTGCCCCCCTTACCTATAAAAGCTGTTTCTACAGCATGTTGGAGCCATAAAACAACAACCCATTTCCCACGGACTGGCAAATTTTGCTTGACATATCAAAAAAAAAAACGATAACGCAGGTAGTTTTATTTTTAGGAGAGTTCTGTGCAAACAAAAAAAGAGTCTAATAAAATGTATACCCACCACTCGTCATCCCGCAGTGTTTCTATGCGGGATATAGTGGTGGGTGAACATAGTGCCCCGTTATACCCCGCATACCAACATTGCGGGGTGACGAACGGGGCAGGCGGCTTTACCTTAATTGAACTACTCGTCGTTGTACTTATTATCGGCGTTTTAGCCGCCGTGGCGTTGCCGCAGTATCAAGTAGCGGTGGAAAAAGCTAGAACAGCTGAGGGATGGGCACTCGTGAAAGCGCTTACTCAAGCGCAAGAGGCATACAAATTAGCCAACGGAAATTATACCCGCGATTTTGATGAATTAGCTCTAGATATTACCGCCACCACGCCCAGTAACACGTGTGCGCTTAATTTTAATTACAGCAGCCCCATGCGCCAAGTGGGAGATTGGGGAATTATTTTAGATAGAAACGTATCTGATTTTATTTCTCCGGTTGTTGCGGTACGGCTAGACGGGAAATTTAAATGTTACGCGCTATATTTAGAAGAAGGAAAACCTTTCTGCGCCACAGAAAATGAAGAACATACCGGCGATTTTTGTAAAAAATTGGGTGGCGTTTTGGCAGGGACCCCCGGAACATGGAGAAAGTACAAACTGCCCTAAATTAGTTTCCGGTAGCACACGCAGGGTTTTAAACTAAGTCGGTGCAATTCCAGGCGCAGGGAAAAAATAATTTTCTTCAAAGAAAAAAGCCTGAGCCCTAGGCACGCCCGAGGGAAAGATACTTATGTTATCTGACCGAGGGCGTAACAACGGGATAAGGCTTTTTACGAAGAAGAAATACCCCCGGCGGGAGTTGAACTCGCAACCTCTTCCTTAGGACGGAATCGCTCTATCCAATTGAGCTACGGGGGCGTAAATTAGCTACGGGATTTCTTGCGCAGCGGTTTATGTACCGGTTTACGCGGTGTGCTTGTACGGACGGCTTTCTTCGCGGTAGATTTGTTACCTTTTTGCAATGACTTTTTAACCACTATTTTTTTCGGCAATTTTTTTACCACACGACGCAAAGCGGGACGAACTATTTTCTTCGTTACCTTTTTTGCCGTCGTTGCGGCCGCCGTTTTTTTAGTAGATTTTTTGGCTGGCCGCGTTTTAGAAACCGCTTTTTGGTGTACGGCTTTTCTAGCGGCTTTTGGAGCTTGGCGCTGGGCATTTTTTAATAGTTTGGCCAAAGTGCCTTGTACTTTTTCTTCACCTAAAATATTGGTTTGGGTACGCGGACGCATGGCACTGTGCAATTTGCGCGTGCGATAGTCCTTACCCGTACCTTCCAAAATGCCGGCTTTGAGTGCTTCGCGCCGCAACGTATTAACGGCACGTTCTTCAATTTGGCGTACCCGCTCGCGCGATAACCCCAACTTGTCGGCCACTTCACCCAGCGTTTTGGGCTCATTGTCATCCAACCCATAGCGCATGATAACGACCTGGCGGTCGCGGTCGTTTAAATCGGCCATGCTTTGTTTGATTCGCTGTTGGTCCTCTTGGCGGGAAAACACATCGTGCGGATTGCCTTTTCCGTCGTCGCTGAGCACGTCTTCCAGCGTCATTTCTTCTTCTTCATGTACCAATGTCGCCAGCGAGTCCACCCCTTTGGCCGCATTAAGCGTGTCCACCACGGACTTTACCTGCCGGGCCGTTAAATTCAAGGATTGGGCCATTTCGTTGAGTGAGGGTTCGCGGCCGTTGCTTTCTTTTAACTCATTCCACACGCGAAACCACCGCTTGAGGTTCCCCCACGCATGCGACGGAATTTTAATCGGGCCCGATTGTTCCTCTATGTATTTACGAATAAATTGTTCAATCCAGTATACGGCATAGGTGGAGAACTGATACCCCCGTGCCGGCTCAAATTTTTCAATGGCTTGCAATAAGCCCAGGTTTCCTTCCTCTACCAAATCCATCAACTCCATACCGGGGCGCAAAAACCGTTTAGCCGTTGGAATAACCAAGCGCAGGTTCATTTCCAAAATTTTATTTTTGGCCTGCTCGTCACCGGCCTTGGCCATTTTCCACAGCTGGGCGGTTTTTTTCTCGTTGATTTCCTGGGTGATTTTGCCCAGGTGTTTGAAATACTCGTTTACGCTGTCTAAAGAAGAAGATTCGTTTTCCATATGTAATATCATATCAAATTTTTCTTTAGCTCGCGCCTCACGAATTGTATAGTTCCATAGCAACGCAGGCACAACGTATGTTGTGCCTGCGTAAGTACAAAAACCACAAACGACCCTTACAGCGGTATGTTCCCACGGCGCGGGTGGTTTTTCGGATCGCGCTTGGTACGCAGTACCGCAAAGGCACGGATGATTTTACTACGCGCTTCGGCCGGCTCAATAATCTCGTCAATAGAGCCGTTGGTAGCGGCCTGGTAGGGCGAGGCGAACTTATCGGAATATTCCTGCGTCATTTTCAGTTTAAGTTCTTCTTGTTTGGCGGGGTCCTTTTCCTCTTTGAGTGCGCGCGAGTATAGAATTTCCACCGCACCGCGCGGGCCCATAACGGCAATTTCCGCGCTGGGGAAAGCAAAGTTGAAGTCCCCTTTCAAAATTTTAGACCCCATGGCAATATACGCACCGCCGTACGCTTTGCGCAATACGAGCGTAATTTTCGGTATCGTAGCTTCGGAATAAGCATAAAGCAACTTGGCCCCGTGGCGGATAATGCCGCCGTGTTCTTGTGCCACGCCCGGCAAATATCCCCCCGTATCCACGAGTGTTAAAAGCGGGATATTAAAGGCATTTAAAAAGCGGATAAAGCGCGCCGCTTTATCGCTTGCGTCGCAATCCAATGCACCGCCTAAATGCGCGGGGTTATTGGCCACCACGCCTACGACTTGGCCTCCCAGGCGAATAAACCCGGTTACCACATTTTTAGCAAAATTTTGGTGAATTTCAAAGAAACCAAAATCGTCCGCCAAACGCCAAATGACGTGATGAATACGAAACGCCTTTTTCGGGTCCATTTCGCAGATGCGTTCCAACACGGGAACGCTACGGTCTACCACGTCGCTGGTGGTTTCGGTAGGAGCCAGTTCCTCGCAATTTTGTGGCAAGAAAGAAAGCAGTTCACGCACTTGGCGGAAGCAATCTTGCTCCGACTTGGCGACAAATTGGCACACGCCGCTTTTTTCGCTGTGCGGGCGGCTACCGCCGAGAGAATCAAAATCCACTTCTTCGCCGGTGGCAGCTTTGACGGCCCCCGGCCCGGTAATAAACATGTGGCTGATGCCATCCACCATAAAAATAAAATCCGTCAGTGCCGGTGAGTACGCGGCGCCACCCGCACACGGCCCCAAAATGACCGAGATTTGCGGAATCACGCCGGACGCTTTTACGTTACGGTAAAAAATTTCGCCAAAACCGTTTAAGCTGTCCACCCCTTCTTGGATACGCGCGCCGCCGGAATCAAAAAGCCCGATGATCGGTATTTTAGCTTCAATGGCCTTATCCATGATGTCGGCAATTTTGCGTGCGTGCGCCAAACCCAAAGAGCCGCCCAATTGCGTAAAATCTTGCGCAAAGAGAGCTACTTCGCGCCCGTTAATACGACCAAATCCGGTGATAACACCGTCGCCTTTGATGTGTTTATCTTTTACACCAAAATCGGTGCAGGACGTTTCCAACAAACTTTGAATTTCAAAAAAACTGTCTTTATCTAATAGGTAAGAGATACGCTCGCGGGCGGTCATCTTGCCCTTATCTTTTTGGGCTTTGATGCGTGCTTCGCCCGCGCCTTTGAGCGCGTCTTGGGAAATTTGTCTGAATTTGACTAGACTGGCCGGGGCCGGGTCGTTAGACGGTTTATCCAGCCGCGGGTCTTCAAAAAGTTCTATCATATTCCCTCCGTTTAGTATATGTATATTTTACTAAATAAAAGGGACATAGAATGCAGATTGTGGCTTACCACTTGCCTATGGTGTAACGACTTTGAGTGCTGTTAAAATTCGGGACAAACCCAAGATTGGTGTAAAATGCCTTGCACACATTATTGGCCCGGGCGTTTGTTTTGGGAGCGTAACAATAGACAGAATCGTCATACCCTTTTCCCAGACCGGACACATGAAAAATTACCGCCAAGGACACTCCAATTACACTATCATCAATGTGTATGCCATTGGCCGTAGGTGCCCCCCCCAAACGCAGGTAAAGCCTCTGTCCCACAAGAAACAGAACAGTAATAAAATAAGTAAAAACAGAACAATAATAAA
>JAKSPG010000240.1 GCA_024405075.1 Elusimicrobiaceae bacterium
TGGCCGGAGGATATGGAGGGAGACGTGACAGAAGATGTACCGCCGGCAGAGTAGTTTAACGGATAAAAAAAATGATGAAGAAACTCGTGTTTATTTTATGGGTTAGTTTATCGGTCTGCCCAGTCTTTGCGCAAGAAAGCAAATTGATTAAAGCCGGTGCGGACGCGGCGCATAATTCGGTGGCGGGACAGGTCAGCTGGCAAGTGGCGCGCCAACTAAAAGCGGCTCATATGTTCAACAATTCTTTGGCCCGGATTGTCAATATGTCCGGTGCTCCCCTGGTGCAGGTGCGTTTGGCACAAAATGCGGCCGACCCGCAAGATATTCTGTCCGCGCGGTTACTAAAACCCGCAGAACTCTACAATTATACTAACTTGGATAACTCCGGCGAATTGAATAGCCCGCGGCCCTTTGCCCAAGCGCAGGGCAGCGCGTTCCGGGGTATTAGCGTACGGGATTTGGTTGCTTTAAGGCACCTTTTTAGAAATGGAATGGAAATCAAAAAAAGTGAGTTCCCGGAGATTTATTCTTCTCATAAATTGGACGTAGCGTTGGGATATATTTACCCTGCTGAAGAGGATATCGTTTTAGAGGAATCAGCCGACGGACATTTTGAGTTGCCTGTCGTAGCAAGGATACCGTTTACCCAACAATTATTAAAACAAAATCCGCCGGAAGTGTCTATCAGCCAGGAGATTGTTTTTTCTCAGGATATTAAGCCGCAGTTTATATCGGAGGTCATGGTAGTTTTGGAAATAAACGGGCAGGTTGGTTGGTATCAGACTATAGTGGAAAACGGACAGTTGCTTTTGCTGCCTGTCCCTTCCGCCCGGATCGCGCAAAGTAGTGATTTTTGGTAAGGTATTTATGAAAAAATATTTGCTGCTTTTAGTGTGTGTAGTTAGTATTTCCCCTTTGTATGCGCAAGGGCGCGAAGTCGTTGACGGTACTGTCAAAGCGGGTAACAGTTTGGCACAGCAGGTTGGCCGTCAGCTGACCGAGCAAACTTTGCATGCAGCAAAAGTTCCAAACGCGGTGCTGGCGCAAATATCCAATCTGCCCGGTAAACCTTTGGTACAGGTGCGAATGGAGGCCCCGTTGTCATCTCTTATGCAAATGATGCCTGCGCGGGTACTGCTGCCCAGCCAGTTATATAATGCCATTAACCCGGGGCAGTACCTGTCCTTGCCTACTGCGCTTACGGGGACTCACCGACCCGTGTATCCCGGTATGCGACTACG
>JAKSPG010000241.1 GCA_024405075.1 Elusimicrobiaceae bacterium
GGGAATTGAGTAAACCTATTGATGACTACCTGGCGGTAGTGAGTAAGAGAGAAGTTTATAAGGAAATCTTGTTTGCGGAAGGGTAAAATTTGCGGGTTTGGTGGAAGTGCCGTGCCCCCGGCTCGCCTGGAACATGTGAATATTTTTGCCGTTACCGTAATCGTTACCGTAAAATAAAGGCTCAGCCTTGCTCTTGGAGCATAGCTGGGCTTTTCTAATTGCCTCTCTATTGGACAAAAATCAGGCCGTGTGAAACGATGTTCACACGGCCTTTTTTGTTAGGTATTTTCGTTAGGACTTAAGTCCGTTGCTACGAAGAAAAGCGTCAAGAGGATCGAGATGCTTTACTTCTTTCTTGGCGGGAGCGGGAGCGTCATCCTTAAAAAGGTCGCCAAGAACCTTCTCCAGGTCGTCGAAGACGGGCTTCATCTTGATAGTTGCCTCGTAGGCCTCATCGCAAGCCTTGGCAACATCGGCCGCCTTGATGGCGTCGCGCACATCCTCGTCGTAAAGCTCGGGGTAGAACTTCTCGAAGAAGTCGAAGACATCGTTGAGAATGCACTCCAGGGTCTCAACCTTATCGGAGTTAGCCGCTTCGGCCGCCTTAGCGTCGGCCTGTGCCTTAATAGCGCCGTTGAGCGCATCTGCGAAGTCATTTGCGAGGGCCTGAGGATCTACCCCGCTCTGCAGCACGGTAAGAATATCTTTCTGATCAAACATATGTTTCAATCTCCTTTTAATCATTTGTAGGTTTATCTTTAACTTACATATATATTATAACAAAAATTTTTATTTTTTTCAAATCGCCGGTCGGCTCTGCGGCCGGATTTTTTCTTTTTTTTTATATTATAACATATTTTTTTATATAAATCAAATTGCCGACCTTATATAAAACTCCCCCTATTATTATAGCAAAAAAAATATAAAAAATCAATTTGCGAAGGAATGTTTACGAACTACAATTTTTGTTCGCTGCAGTTAACTGCGAGCGAACTACGCTAAGCTTGCCGAGCAAGCTTGGATTCGGGAACGCGTCATATGCGGCGCGTCCCGGCGTGCCGGCCGGATTTTTAGTAAACGCTTTTGTAAATTTGCCTCCTCGGGCTCGCATGGCCGGGGCCGGCGCGTTTTGGGAGTTTAGGGCGCATATGCGAGGGCTGACTTTCACCCGAAAAAATTGCATATGGGGTTTGCGGTCGGAAATTCGGGCCGCAACGCCCAAGGGCGGCCCG
>JAKSPG010000242.1 GCA_024405075.1 Elusimicrobiaceae bacterium
GGGTGAACGCACGAGATATTAAAGAAAGATATGGGGTTGCCTTCCCCACATTTTTAGATGAAGAAGGCGAAGTGCCGGTTCCCTCGTTAGATGGACGGAGCACGCACAATATCAAAAAAAGTTATGTGTTGGATATCATCCAACCACGTGTAGAGGAACTGATGGAACAGGTGGCCCGCTGTGTGGAAACATCGGGTTATAAAAATTTTCCGGTGGTGGGGGTTATTACGGGCGGCGGTTCGCTGATGCCCGGTATTACCGATCACTGCGTTAACATTTTGGGACTTAAAGAAGTACGCCGCGGGGCGGTGCAACGCGATTTGGTGTCTAGCGACGATGTCTATTTTGCTCCGCAGTACAGCACGGCCATGGCCCTGGCGATTTATGCTTCGGACAACGGCGGTTACGACGAGTATGCCGGCGGTTCGTATGCTAAAAATGCGTCCGTGTTTAGCAAAATTGGCAAGTGGTTAAAGGGCGTGGACATTTTCGGCGGTTGATTTATGGAAAATTTCGTGAACGATTTATTTATGCCGGCCAATACGTTTGAGTCTAAAAAGGCCAAAATCAAAGTAGTGGGGGTCGGCGGCGGCGGCGGAAATGCCATTAACCACATGGTCAGTTCCGGCCTGCAAGATGTAGATTTTATTGCCGTTAATACCGACGCGCAGGACTTGCGCCGCAACAGTGCACCGTACCTGGTGCAAGTGGGCGAAAAGATTACCAAAGGGTTAGGCGTCGGGGGCGACCCGGAACGCGGCAAACGCGCGGCGGAAGAAGGTAAAGAAAAGCTTAAGCTGAGTAGCGGTCGAGGCGATGTGTTGTTCATGGCCGCCGGTATGGGAGGGGGAACCGGCACCGGGGTCGCACCATATTTAGCCAAGCTGGCTAAAGAATTATACGGGGATGACTTGTTGGTTATTGGGGTAGTGACCCGGCCGTTTAATTTTGAAGGGTATGTGCGGGAAAAACAAGCCGACGAAGGCATTAAAGAAATGTCCAAATATGTGGACTCTATGATTATCGTCCCTAACGAAAAATTGTTTGCCAATATTGACCCGGAAACTTCCTCCAAAGATGCTTTTAAAATGGTAGATGAAGTGTTGCTGCAAGCCGTGAAAGGAATTTCCGAAGTGATTACAAAACCCGGCGAAGTAAACATTGATTTTAACGATATCCGCAAAGTCATGTGTCACTCTAATAAATCTCTTAT
>JAKSPG010000243.1 GCA_024405075.1 Elusimicrobiaceae bacterium
AAACTACTCAAACTATTTTTCAGTTGGCGCGTTCCCAAAAGCGGGAACGAACTTTGTGCTATAAGCGCTGCGCCAACTGGGCTTAAAACTACTCAAACTATTTTTCAGTTGGCGCGTTCCCAAAAGCGGGAACGAACTTTGTGCTATAAGCGCTGCGCCAACTGGGCTTAAAACTACTCAAACTATTTTTCAGTTGGCGCGTTCCCAAAAGCGGGAACGAACTTTATGTTACAAGCGCTGCGCCAACCAAGCGTAAACCTATTCTCATTATATCATATTTGATTTGGGTAAGCGAATTCCCCATCGGGAAAACAACTCTTAAAAGTTTATTACTGTATGGTTTAGATACTACAATTTGGACACTTTTTGGACACTCGTTTTGAGTACCCACACGCCGTAGGGGGGAAACTCGGCCGTTTTCGGCCCGCCGAATAACATTTTGTATTTTTTAGATAATAATTCTTCCGGTACAGGAATAGATCGGTCAGAGCGATTGAGCAAAATCGTATAAGCATGTTTTTTATAAGTAAATGTTTTGGCGGCCAGTGGTTGTGGTAGTGCCAAAGGATTTTCCGTTTGATAACCTTTTTCCAACACGGGGCGGAGCTTAGCTAATTCTTTAGATACAGTGGTTACCTGCTTCCACCACTCTGGCTGTGCTGTTGGTAATGGTTTGCCTTCAGTAGTAAAAATGAAGTAAAACAGCCCGCTTGCACCGTTTACAATGCCGTCGTAAGACATAAAACGGATTTCTTCTTTGGTGGGGAAACGGCCGATGCGGTCGTTATCCGGGCGATATTGTTTGTATTCTTTCCAGTTAAAAATTTGGACCACTCCCCACAACGGTCGTTTGGCTACGCCCAGCGCGGCTTGTCCTTCCTTGGCCCAGCGGACGTTATCCCCAAATGAGGTAAGAGGTAAATGAGGAACGGGATACCAATCCATCATCAAATTATCGGCCAAATCGTAATACGGTACGCGCGTTTTGCCTTGTCCGATTACGAGGGCCGTTGGGTGATTCGGGAAGGATTTGTGGGTATTCTCTTGCGTTTGTATGACGCGCTCGCGGCTCCAGCGGGCTACGTCCGGCTCGTCCACCAAATACCAGGCAAGTACCGGCCAAGTCTGTGCGGCGGCCTCGTATTCGGAGCCGATTATCTTATTTGCGTAAAACAATATTTGCAAGCCGTATCGGCGGGCCGCTTGCGCAA
>JAKSPG010000244.1 GCA_024405075.1 Elusimicrobiaceae bacterium
GCCACTTTGACGAAATCACCGTAGACGCAGCAGACAGCGTGTGGGCGGTATGGGGTACAGCAGTACACGCCCTGCTCGAAAGCCAGCCGGACAATAATTTTCATGAGGAATATTTTAAGGTGCCGGTTTCAAATAGCTACGTAACCGGCCAAGTTGACAGCTACGACATGGAAAACGGCGTAATAAACGATTGGAAAACCGCGAGCGTATGGAAAGTTCAATTTAATGATTTTAAGGATTGGAGAGCGCAGGGTTTGACATACGCGTGGCTTTTGCAGCAGAGCGGCCTCGAGGTTAAAAAATGCCGTTTCGTAGCCCTATTAAAAGACCACAGCAAGACAAAAGCCAAAAACGACAGCAGTTACCCACAAAGCCCCGTATTTATTTACGAGTTTGACATAACGCCGGAGGATATGGCAGAAACCCGCGACAGAATCTTAAACAAAGTATTAGAAATCGAAAGCGCCTACAAATTGGACGACGACGCAATAGAACCATGCAGCGCAGAGGAACGCTGGGCGGACGGCGAAAAATGGGCGGTAATGAAAAACGGCCGCAAATCAGCCGTAAAAGTTTTTGACAACCAATTAGACGCGGACGCAATGGCCGGCGAATTAGGCAACAGCCACTACGTAGAACACCGCCCCGCAATCAGCAGGAAGTGCGGCGAATATTGTAACTGTAAAGATTTTTGCAGCTATTACAAAGCCATGAATAAGGGGGAATAAATGGCAGATTTAAATAATTATTCAGTAATTGGACGAATGACACGCGACTTGGACGAGCGCGCGTTCGGATACACACAAAACGGAAAAGCCCGTTTAAATATTTCCATTGCCGTAAATGACGGCTACGGCGACAACCAATACACCAGCTACTTTGACGTCGTAGTATGGGGCAAGACTGCCGAAAACATCAAGCCATATTTAGGCAAAGGAAAACAGCTTTGTATTAATGGCAGATTAAGACAAGACCGCTGGGAAAGCAACGGGCAGAAAAACAGCCGCGTTGTAATTGTAGCCGAAACCGTGCAGCTTTTAGGCGGACGCGATAACGGCGCAGGATCCGGCGGAAATTATCAGCAGCCAGCACAGCAGCAGGCGCCGGCATATAACAACGCGCCAGCATATAACGACGGCGGGGACTTTCCCGAAGATATACCGTTTTAATGGAGGCCGGAAACATGGAAAAGTTTAACG
>JAKSPG010000245.1 GCA_024405075.1 Elusimicrobiaceae bacterium
CCCACTTGCACGACCTTGACTTGGCGCGACGCCGGATATACCGCGCACGCATGGCTTTTGGGCGTGCCTTCAAACGTCGGGCGCAAATCGGCATGGGCGTCAAAGTGTAAAATACTCAAGTTTTTGTATTTTTCAATATACGGTTGCGCGAGTGCTTGCGTAACCGTGTGTTCACCGCCGATATAAAACGGAATCGCTTTATATTGCATAAGGTTGCGTACCGTTTTATCAATGTTTTTGAAAACGGTGTTGGTAGAGCCTTTGCAGTTAATAGCAGGTTGTGTGTTAATGCCCAGTTCCCACGTTTCGGTTTTGGTTTCTTCGTCCCACAATTCAATTTGGGTGGAGGCCTCAATCACGGCGGCGGGGCCTTTGGCGGTACCGTGCCCGTAGCAGACCGTTTTTTCAAACGGAACAGGTACGACCGCGAATTTACAAAGGGGCAGAGAGCTGGTTCTGCTCTCTAGCCCCATGAACTTATCAATTTGTACGTTGTCTTCGCTCACAAAAATACCGTGTGTTATTTGACAAATACAGCCGCGGCTAACACCGTGGTCCACATACCGTCTACGCAAATGGCGGATTGGGTAATGTTGGTGGTGCGGACGATTTTGCCGCTCATTTTCCAAATTTCTTCTTTTTTATCCCAAGTGGTATCATTATCAAAATCAATACCCAAGGTGGTGGAAAGCATGAGGGCGGCGAGGTCTTCTGCATAGTCGCCGGCTTGTTTATCGGTTTCGCCGAAACTATGGTGTTCGGACAAATACCCGTAATTGTTTTTGCCGTCTTTGGGGATAGCCACGCCTACGGACGCGGCAATCATGCGGCGGTATTCGTTGCTCGTGTTGCGGCTGATGACGCAATGCAAGATTTGACCGGGTTTTAATTGGGCTCTGCCCTTAGACGCGGGGATGAGTTTGCATCCGGGCGGGAAAATGCTGGATACGGGTACAATGTTAAACGGCGCAATCTTAGCGTCGCGTAAGGCCTCTTCAAAGCTGGCCAGTTTTTCTTTGTGACGTCCGATTCCTTTGGTTAGGAAAATCTCTTTAGCAACAAACGGTTCGTACATTTTTGTTTTTCCAAAGTTCCTTTTTAGTGTGATTTTTTACTACATAAAATTATAACAAAAAAACACAGACTGTAAACCCTTATTTTGGGGAGCTTGACTTTGTTTTT
>JAKSPG010000246.1 GCA_024405075.1 Elusimicrobiaceae bacterium
CTTTTTAGGGATCCCTAAAAAGGGGGGGTGGGGTTGGTCGTTCTTATCGTCTTGTACGCCGATGATAATCAGCCCGCCCAACGTGTTGGCAAACGAGGCAATCACTTTGGCAAATTTTTCGTAATTTTTAGGCAGTACATATTTGTAATCCAGTTGTTTGCCTTCGGGAACACGTTTTTTGCAAAATTGGACGACGTCGTCAAAAGTTACGTCTTGAAAGGGTTTTTCAAAAAACATATTTAATACCTCCGTTTTGGCGGTTGGGCTTTTTATTTATTATAATAAAATTGTAGAAATGGTCAACCGGGAAAGTAATTTATGAATTCACCCACACAAGCGTTAGCCAGTTTGGTAACGGAAAAATTTATTTTAGCTTCTCCGCAACAGGCCGCGGCCGCGTTGGAAACGCTGGCCACGCACGAGGTGCTACAGCTGCTTACGCCGCTAAAAGCGCAGGTGATTATTGCTGTGTTAAACCCGATGTCGGCCCCCAAGGCCGCCGCGGTGCTTAGGCGTTTGCCGCTTCGGCAAGCTTCCTATATTTTGGCGCGGCTTAATGTGGTGCAGGCCTCCAAACTGATGCAGGAATTTTCCGCCCCGTACCGCGAGCGCATTTCCGGTGTGCTGGAGCCGGCATTTTTGGCTTTATTACAGCAGGCGCAAGGGTACGCGCCGGATGCGGTGGGCCGTTATATGCAAACGGGCTTTGTGTCGGTACGGACGGACGCAAAGGTGGCCCAGCTTGTTGAAAAGCTCAAAAATGCTCCGTCCGGCGTCCTTGTCGATTACATTGCGTAAAAAAATCCCGCCGTTGTGTTTGGTAACGGATAAAGACGGCGTGCTTAAGGGGGTAATTCGCCCGGCGGAATTGGCGTTTTACGAAGGGCCCTCGGTGGTCGGGTCCGTGATGACGCAATTGCCTGCTCTGCTGGCGCAAGACACTCTATCCCGCGCCCGGGAGTTGTTTGCCCAAACGCAGGCCGACGCGCTTGCTGTGGTCAACGAACAGCAAATTTGCGTAGGAGTGTTAAACCGGTTGTCGCTGCCTGCCAAGTCGGAGAAAAAATCGTTCTGGCAGGATTTATTGAGACGTTAAATTTTTAAGGTGAACTTTTTGAAACGCCCTGCTTTTGGCGGGGCGTTTTTCGTCGGTAAAAAGAAAACACTTGACTTTGTTTTT
>JAKSPG010000247.1 GCA_024405075.1 Elusimicrobiaceae bacterium
CTTCGTACGTCATAGCTTGAATACTTTTACAGGTTCTTAGTTCTGGTTCTTCTGTGCGCCCTCTGAGCGTTCCAGCTTCGTAAACAGTATAGCTACGTGATTGTACGGAACAAACACTAACGCGCCGGTCTTCTCAGGGCCTACGTTGAAAAATATGCCCTCTGCGTTCAGTATACCGCCGTGGCCGTCCTCTGTGATGTGGCCGCCGTCGTCGCGCCTGATGGTGGCAAACTCAAACGCTTCGCGGTCCTTTGTCTGGACGAAAATAGTACAGCTCAATACGGCTGCGTTTCCGTCCATTTGTTCAGCTGCCAAAACTTTCATTTTGTCGCTGATCGCGATAAATTCTCTGCGTGTCATAATCTTTACTTTTCTTTGGTTGGTTTGTTTTCTCTGTTCGTTACTGTGGAAATTTCCACGGGTTCAGCGGCAATTTTTGGACGGATCCGTAAATTTTTTACGGCTATACGGAAATTTCGATATTTCCCAAATTTTCAGCGAAAAATTACCAAAGTTCCGAAAATCGAAAAAATTGCTCACGGTTAAGCGAAAGTGGGGGCGAGGTTTAACGTAGGGTACACCGTCTAAAAAAATACCCCCGGGGGTCTGTCAGTCGTCGTACCCGCTGCCGTCTTCGTCCTCTGTGCCGTTCCAGTCTTCGCGCTGCGTTTCATCTTCGCCGGTCTGCCCGCCGTCGCTGTCGCCGTCTGGTTCCTGAGCGCTGCCGCCCGGTGTCTCAGGCTGGCCGTTGTAGTCCGGCTGTTTCGATATGTGGCGGCGGTACATTATAGCCGGGTCCGGCGTTGGTTCCCACTGTTCCAGCTCTGCAAACATTTGCTGTATCATTTCTTCGTTAGTCTGTACCGGCTGCCGTCCGTTCTGTTCTGCGCGGTTTACTGTCTGGATAAATACGCTTAGTAGCGCCGTGCAGATTTCGCAAACGTTGGCAAACTTGTAGGCTTTGCAAATCCTTTCTAATTCCTGATAGTGCAGCGGGTTTATTGAAACGTTAATCCTCTTTCGATTGCTCATACTTTCGGCGGTTGTAAACCGAAAACCGTGTAAACTCAGTTTCCGTATATGTATATATAACTGTACGCGTATATGCTATTTTTATACATAAATACGTACTATATACTATCTATAATATCTTTATATCTTTTT
>JAKSPG010000248.1 GCA_024405075.1 Elusimicrobiaceae bacterium
ATACTGAATATGCAAAAAAATTTTCAAAAAAATTTCAAAATTTTCCAATACATTTGCGTTCTCGTTCGTTATGGTAATAGAAGCCAATAAAAATGGCGAAACGAAAGGGGAGCTTTTTATGAAACACATCGTGCTTGCTTTTGTGCTTTGTTTTGTCTTGCTGGCTACCGTTGGGTGCGCGCTTAACCCTGACGATATTTTTGATGCCCGCAACCATTCGAGTGAGTTCAATATCCGCTGTGCTTGTGCTTTGGGCAGTCGACTTAACTGTGACCACGGTCATTTTTTGGATAAGAACGGCGAAGGGTACGATTTGTTTGTGTGGCGCGAAAACGCAACCCTTGACGGTGTGCCGGTAACCAAAATGCGGGATTTTGACGAGTCCTATTTTGTGAAAGAGTTAGAGGATGAGCCGGACCCCAATGTTATCGAGGCCTACGGTGACAACACAAAACGCTATATGGTGTTTACCGACGGCGTGCCGAATTTTGGTGATTATCTGTTCCACAATATGCCGGACGTACCGAAAATCTACGTTCCCGACAGCGTGAAAGAAATCGGGGAACACACCTTTGACGAGGGATGTAAAACGGTGATTGCCTGCCACAAGGGCAGTTATGCCGAGGAGTTTGCAAATGCTCACGGGATGACGGTGGAGATTGTGGAGTAAGATTAGGGCTTTGTGTCTGTAATCCACGCAAAAAACGCTGAAAGGGGCGGGAAAGTGAACTATACGTATATGGTTCTCTGTAAAGATAATACACTTTACACCGGATGGACCAACGATTTAGAAAAACGGCTTGCCGCCCACAACGCCGGAACGGGCGCGAAATATACGAAAACCCGCCGACCGGTTAGGATGGTGTATGCTGAGGAACACGAAGAAAAGCGCGATGCGATGCGGCGCGAGGCGCAAATCAAGCGGCTTTCCCGCGGGGAAAAGGTGGCGCTGATTGCGTCGACACAGAACATCCTAAAATAACCAAAACAAAAACGCCTTGTCGAATGACAAGGCGTTTTGCTTTACACATATTTCGGCGTTTTTCGTCAGCCCCAGATGCTCACGTCGTTCTCGTTGTCCGTTTCGGTGAGGTGAACGACCACTTTTTCCTCGTGGGCCGAGGGGATGTTGCGCCCGACAAAGTCGCCGCGG
>JAKSPG010000249.1 GCA_024405075.1 Elusimicrobiaceae bacterium
CAGTATGCTTTGATGAAAACAAATATCCCTGCTATAGATGCACAATACCGCATCCACACGCCTTCAGCGGCTGCAGGTGTTTTATTTACCGCTATGATTACCGGCATGTTAAAAACACGGCCGCAAGTGTATTTGGAACTGAACGAAAACGCGCTTGTCTACCACGAACACACGCTGGTACCGTTACAAGAAATAGAAGCTTTCCGTTTCCGCGCCATGCAACTGCTGGCAGAACTGGAAACCATTATGGAAAAACTGGATAAGAACAATCCGGATACCTCTTTTTCCTCGTCCCACTCCCCTGTTGAAGAAGACAACATCCCTGCCACGTTACTGGCCCGGCTGGGAGCTTGGCCGACAACACAACCGCAACCGGGCAGATCCCCTGCCTTTCGCGGGATTTGGTTAGTGGTACTTCTGCTTATTCTGATAGGGATTACGTTACTTTCCTGGCTGGCCCTACACCAATGGATAGGAAGATAAAAAAATTTTTCTTTCTCAAACGACCGAGGCGAAACTTTTTTGTTTCGCCCCGTTTTTTGTACTAGCGATCATTTACGGCAACGTATAACTACGCATAGAAGCCCCACTGGACGCTTCCCTTTCTATCCCTTTCCAAATTTGAGCGCAATAAGAACCTGCCGGAAGAGAAAAAACAATTCCGGTATTTATTTTTTCGTAACAACGAATTTCTCCGCTATTTAATCCGTTTGCCGTTAACGCCTGATAACCAAAAGCCCCGCCTTTGTATTTGCCGGAAATACGCCCCATATAAATAGTAACGTAAGAATTACTATCCTTATACATTTGCAAAGACCAATCACCGTTAGAACGCGTATCTAATAAATGTTCCTCATCCGCGGTGTACCATTTATCCGTACCGGTCCACCCGGAAAGATCTACATCCAATTCATCAAAAGAAATCGGGTACGTACCGGAAGCCATCCAATGCCGTTGTATGGACGGGCCAAACGAGCGAAGTAAGGCCAATGCTTGCACGCCGCGGGATTTTTCCACTGCTTTTTGGTATTGCTTGTGCGCCACCGCGGCCCGTATGCCGATACTTCACACGTCCACTAACAACTCAATTCACGTAAATGCTTGGACTCCTCAACCGCCCGACAAACAACTCTTCTTTTTCATACGGTT
>JAKSPG010000025.1 GCA_024405075.1 Elusimicrobiaceae bacterium
TCGGTGGGGCCGCAGCCAGATTCACTGGCTGCTCTGAAGACCCCATTCGCCTCTATGGGGAGGTGACCCACCGCCACACTTTCTCCCTCCCCAAACCAGCGGAAAGTTACTTTGCGGTATTTATTACTCTTTGGGTTTACTTCCACTAATACACTCGTTTTGGTTTCCTGCTGCGGTTGTTCAATAACTACTTCTTGCACCGGTTCCGCGGTTTGTGCGGTCGGGGTTTCGCCGGCGGCTAAGGCGTCCGTCGCCAACGTTTCTTCCGTAGGGATGGCGGTACCAACAATTGGTTGTTCTTCCGGCCCGAATGCGCTTACTTCTTCCACTTCCGGTTCGGGCAAATCTTGTGTGGTAGTAGTTGTTTGCTCGGCGGCGGAAGACGGTAAGCGGAACAAATCTGCGGAAACATACTTGTAGATAAAAAATCCAAATACACACAGCAACACAATATCTACAATAATCAAGAAAAGCCACAGGTCTTTATTTCCGGCAGGTTTTACGTCTAAATCAAGGTCTTCGTTTTCCATAATCTTCCTGATTAAAAAAGCGGGCGAAGGGAATCGAACCCTCGTCTAAAGCTTGGGAAGCTTCCATTCTACCATTGAACCACGCCCGCATAAACGTAAGCATCGGTGCTTATTTTATTTTACCAAAGTTTTTTATTCGCGTACAACTATTTTACAGCTTCTTGTTGAGTCCCAACGCTTTAATAAACGCCAGTGCCTCGCTCCTGTCCTGCACTTTTCCTTCCACCTGCGCCACGGCCACGGCTTCCAAAATCTCGCCGATTTGAGGCCCGGAAGGCAAGTGTAACGTATCCATGACGTCCCGGCCCGTTACCAGGCGCGAGGGACGCACCACCCGCGGATGTTCAAAATATTTTTTAAACAGTAACGCGAGCACCTGCAAATGCCGCAGTGTTTTACCGACGCTGGCTTTGCGTTTGGCTTGTTCTAAACTCATCATCGGCTCACTGCTGTGGGGCAAAATGCGGCGCAACTGGGCGTCGGTTACGTAGCTGGTGTAATCGGCCCAGCACAAAAACAAAAGCGGAACAGCGGCGTCACCCAAATCACGAAAGAAGTGGTAAGCACCTTTATCGGTTATAAAATCGTTACTGGCTAAATTACTGGGACGCAAATGTTCACCAATCATGGCACAGATCAAACGCATATCGGAACGACTGTAGTGTAACCGCTCTAAAATCTTACGCGCCATATGTGCCCCTCTTTGCTCGTGGTAAAAAAATCGCAATCGTCCGTCCTTCATTTTTGCCGTAGCGGGTTTAGCTACGTCGTGTAATAAGGCGGCCATTTTAAAAAGCGGTTTTTGTGTTTGCACCTCGGCCAGCTTGCGCGCGTATTTGGGGAAAGCTTTTTCCACGTGATCCAGCAAATACTCCATACGCTTAAATACGGCTAGCGTATGTTTGAGTACGCCCCCTTTTCCATAATACACTTCCGCACAGGTACGCTGGGCGGCCAGCTCCGCAAATAAGGCTGTTAACAGCCCGCACGCGTCCATAAGTGCCATATTTTCGTACGCTTTGGACGTAGCAAACAAACGTTCCAATTCTTCGTGGATACGTTCACCGGCCGGTTGGGAAATCAGCGCGTTATCTCTTTTGATTTGCTTCAATGCCGAGGGGGCAATCGTAAAACCTAACTCCGCCGCGCAACGAAACGCCCGCAGCATACGCAAGGGATCCTCTTGAAACACGCGGGGATTTGTTAGGCGGATTATTTTATTTTTTACGTCTGCTAGACCGCCTGCGTAATCTATGAGGTGTTTGCGTTGCAACCGTTTAAGTAGCACTTTTGCGTTACCATCTTTTTGCACACGAACCACCAACTGCGGCCGGGCCGACACCGGATACGCCAAGGCGTTAAACGCAAAATCGCGCCGCAACAAATCGGCTTTTAAATCGGCACCTTGATAAGCGGTTAAATCTAATTGAATTTTACCTTGATGCGTAACCAGCCGCCATACCCCGTACTGGGCGTCCATTTCAAAAACAGCGGCTTTTAATTTTTTAGCCAGAAGCAAAGCAGCCGGCTTTACATCAGCCGGCGGCAATGTTAAATCAATATCGGTAGATTCGCGCTTAAGCAAACTGTTGCGTACGACTCCCCCCACGTAGTACGCCTGGGGGACCGTTTCCTGCAAGAGGCGCGCCAAATCTGCGGCGGCCGCGCTACTCAACGCTGTCCTCCGCAGAAGAAGAGGCCACGCGCGCCGCCAATTTAGCTACGGCGTCTTTGCGCAGTTCGCGCTTTAATACTTTTTGCAAAGCATTTTTAGGAAGTTTTTCTACAAATTCAAAATCGCGCGGACGTTTATAGTTATCCAAATGCGTTTTTAAGAACATGCGAAATTCTTTTTCGTTTAATTCTACTCCGTCTCGCTTGACAGCGTATAGCTTAATAAATTCGCCGCCGCGGCCGTCCGGCACGCCGATAATAGCGCACTCCGCTACAGCCGGGTGTTCGCAAATAATTGCTTCCACTTGGGCGGAAAAGACCTTTAGACCTTTAATAATAATCATGTCTTTTTTGCGGTCTTTAATAAAGATAAATCCGTCATCGTCTACTTCCACGATGTCGCCGGTCTTAAACCAACCGTCTTTGGTAAACGCATCTTTGGAAGCGGCTTCGTTTCCCCAGTACCCACGGAACACGTTCGGCCCTTTGATGCACAGTTCGCCTTCGTGGTTACGGGGCACTTCGTGGCCATCTTCGTCCAGCACGATCGTGCTGACCGCCGGGATAGCCGGCCCGACCGATTTAATCTTTTGCAGTTCCTCGGTATTTACACTGACCACCGGGCTTGTTTCGGTAAGCCCATATCCTTCCAGTATCGCAACGGAAAATTTCTGCTCAAAGCGGTCTTTAATCTCTTGCGTAAGCGGTGCCGCACCAGATACGCAAAAGCGTACGTTCTTAAACGGCCAAAAGCGCAAGTACAAGCGTTTGAGCCCTTTGGCCTCTTTGGATAGCACCGCATAAATCTGCGGCACGGCCAACATCAACGTTACGTTTTCTGCGCCCATCGCACCCAACCATTTACTGGCCGGCATAACGTTGGCAACAATGACAACTTTGAGTCCCAAATATAAAGGAATCACCACGCACGTTGTCCACGCGAACGAGTGGAACATCGGTAGCAAACACAAGAAAACATCATCGTCGTTAATTTTAAAAATCTGCGCACAGGAAATAACGTTGGAGGCCAAATTTCCGTGCGAAATCATGGCTCCTTTCGGTAGTCCCGTCGTGCCGGAGGTATACAGGATAAAAGCCAGGTCCTCCAGTCCGGCTTGCGGGGAAGCGGTTTCGTCATGGACGGTGGATTTTTCCAGCTCTTTCCAAAAGAACTGTACTTTGTCGCACTCGGCGGCAGAAGACGGAATTTCATCCGTGGTAAACAGGTATTGTACGCTGGGGGTATCGGGCAACGCTTTTACGTAATGGCGCAAGAACTCTGCCTGCGTGACCACCGCCTTGGCTTGGGCGTTATTTAAAATAAACTGGATTTCTTCCTGTTTGGTAACCATAAAGTTTATCGGGATACTTACGGCTCCTAATTTATAAAGGCCGTAATTGGCTACCACCGTATCAATGGAATTGCGGTGCACAATGCCGACGCGGTCTCCCTTGCGGATGCCGTGTTCAAAAAACATATCTGCGGCACGATCCACCTGCATTAAGAGTTCATGATAAGAAACTTTTTTTCCTGTGTTGGCTTCCACAAGCGCAACCCGGTCCGGGAAGCGGAAAGCACTATCAGCCAGAGAAGTATATAAATCTTTGCGACGAATCATAAGCACCTCTTTAAAATTAGGACTATACCTTTATTGTATAAAAATCAGACCTGTCTGGGGTCTAAAATATCGCGGAAGGCATCCCCCAGCAAATTCCACCCCAGCACAAAAAGGAAAATCGCTCCCCCCGGAGCTGCGACGGTATACCAATAGGCAAACGGGTTTTGTGCCGTGCCGAGCACCCAATTGCGCGACATGGCAATCAACTGTCCCCAGTCGGCCGTGCCCGGTTGCGCACCTAACCCTAAAAATGAAAGAGAGGCCGCCGTTAAGACCACGTAGCCAATATCCAAACTGGCCACCACCACGGACGGATAAATAGAATTAGGCAAAATATGGCGCAGCAAAATACGCGGTCCGCGCGCCCCCAGCGTCCGCGCGGCTGTTACGTAGTCACGCTGTTTAACTGACAAAATATCCCCGCGTATGAGCCGCGCATACGAAGGCCAGGAAACTACGGTCAGCGCAATCATCATATTTTTAATATCCGGCCCCAGCATAGCCGCTATGACCATCGCCAACACCAGTGACGGCACCGCAAACACCACATCGGTCAGCCGCATCAACACTTCGTCCACCTTGCCGCCGAAATACGCCGCCGTCGCCCCCACCAACAGCCCCACCAAAAAAGCAAAAAATGTAACCGTTACACCGATTTCAAACGCCAACCGTGCCCCCCATACCACGCCGTAATACAAATCGTACTGTTGTTCGGTCGTGCCAAACCAGTACCCGCCTGACGGAGGTTGCGGGGCAATGGCATAACTTTTTTGCGGCATTTGGTAAGGGTTATTTTTGTTATGCACCGGGGCCAGCCACGGGGCCAATAACGCCACTAACCCAAAAAACGCCACCAGGATAAACCCCGCCAGCGAGGTTTTATTTGTACAAATACGTTTTAAAATACGGTTTTGAAACATACGTTAATCCAGCCGAATACGCGGGTCCACCGCGGTATATAAAAGGTCCGAAAGTAAATTGCCCAGCACAAACAGCACCGCCACCATGAGCGAAAAGCCCAAAATGCCTGCAATATCCAACTGTTGCGCGGCAATGACTCCAAAGCGACCGATACCGGGATAATCAAAAATAGTTTCCACAATCACCGTCCCCCCCAACAACCGGATAAACTGGATACCGGCCAGCGTGATGACAGGGATAATGGCATTTTTCCCGGCGTGTTTGTACACCACTTGGCGCGGCAACAACCCTTTAGCGCGCGCCGTGCGGACGTAATCTTTACCGAGTTCTTCCAGCATACTGGAACGCATAACCCGCACCATAAGTGCAAACGAACCGATGCACAGCGTAACAGCCGGCAGAACCAGGTGCGACAGCACATCTATAAACACACGTCCGTTTCCATTTAACACCGCATCCAACAGCAAAAACCCGGTATACATTTTAAAACTACCACTGTGGATAATTAAATCCGTTTGCAACGAGTACCCACCCGGAGCGAACCACCCCAGCTTGCCGTAGAATAACATGAGCAAAAGTAGCCCCAGCACAAATATCGGCAACGAAAAACCGCCCACGCTTATGACCCGTGCCAGTGTATCTTGCCACCTATCCTTATGAACGGCCGAAAACACCCCAAACCACACGCCAAAAAATACGACCAATACCATCGTTACCAATGCCAACTGTACCGTGGCTGGGAAATACTGTTTAATCGCCTGGGCTACAGGCATATTGGCGCTGGGGCTGTAACCCAAATCGCCTCTGGCGACCTGGGCAAGCCAACGGCCGTACTGTTTAAATACATTGTCGCGCAGGCCGTATTGACGAATGACTTCCTCCAGCGAGCCCATTTGGCGCGGATCTTTTACATAAAGCGAAGCGCGCATTTCAGGGCTCAAACGTTGGGTTAAAAAGAACAGCAAAAATGTCACACCCAAAACAACTAAAGGCAGCATCATCAAACGGCGAATGAGATAACGGACCATAAACACCCTACTTTTTATAAGAAGTTACCGCAGCCCAGCAAAGCGCAAAGGCGGCATAAAACTCGCTAAGTACTAATTTTTCCCGCACGGTATGGCAATCGTACACGCCTACCCCTAAATTGGGTAGCGTAAACCCCTTACCGCTAAGTACGTTTGCATCGCACCCGCCGCCGGATGAACGGGGATAAAGCGGTAATCCCAGTTTTTTAGCGGCCGCCGCCAACGCCTTGACTACCGGGTGCGATTTGGAAATCTGCACCGAGCCGTAACGCGGCGTCACTTGGAACGCTACTTGCGGTTTGCAAACACGACCGTCTATGCGTTTGGTATATTTTTTGACGGCCGCTTCAAACGCCTGCTTCATATGCGCGGTTTGCTTGGCTAATTTTTCGGCTTTTAAACTGCGCGCCTCACCGATGAGCGATAATTTATCCATCACCGCATTAGGCACTTGTCCACCCTGCACCGCACCAAAATTCGCTACCGTTTCTTTATCAATACGCCCCAGTTTCATATGCGAAATCGCGTACGAAGCTACTTCCAGCGCAGAAATACCCTTTTCCGGGCAGGCCCCCGCGTGTGCGGCAATACCGGTTACCGTTACTTCTATATCGTTTACCGCCGGACCCTGGACGAGCAGTTCCTCGCTGCCTTCGTTATCTAAAATAATACCTTCGCGCCCACGCAGTTGTTTACTGTCCAAATTTTTGGATCCGTGCATACCGCGTTCTTCGCACAGCGTAAACAAAACTTCTATCGGCGGATGTGCCGTGCCCGTTTCCTGCAACGCGCGCAACAGTTCCAATATAATGGCGACCCCGGCTTTATCATCGGCTCCTAAAATAGTGGAGCCGTCCGAAACGATACAATCTTTTTTAACTATGGGTTTAATAGAACAGCCGGGTTTAACAGTATCCAAATGGGCCGCCAACACAAAAGGGGCACTTTTCACCGTACCGGGGAAAAACCCCATCACATTACCGCGAGCATTAGTATTAAATTTTTTCCCAGCGTTATCAACCACCACACGGCCGCCTAATTTTTTAAGAGCCGCCGCCACAAATTCCTGTATTTTTTTCTCGTTACCGGATTCGCTGTCTATGCGTACCAATTGTAAAAAAGTATCTACCAACCGTTTTTGATTTATCTTCATATGTCCTCCTTATTGATACCGGGCACACCAATGGCCCGGGCAAATTTCCTCCAATTCTTCCTCCCCCGTTATGGGGGCTTTGGCAGCAAGGGCTTGCAGGGGCTTACCCACTTCGGGTACGGCCGCCAACAACGATTGCGTGTAAGGGTGCGCCGGATGCTCCAGCAACTCTTGCGCGGACGCTTTTTCCACCAAACGTCCTTGCCGCATGACCGCAATATCATCGCACAAAAAACGTGCCACAGCAAAATCGTGCGTCACAAACAACATGGTTAATTGGCGGGTTCGTTTAATATCTTTAAACAGATTTAAAATTTGGGCTTGTACGGACACGTCTAGCGCTGATACCGGCTCGTCCGCCACCAGTACTTGCGGATCCAGCGATAATGCCCGGGCAATACAAATACGCTGACGCTGTCCGCCGGAAAATTCATGCGGATACCGGTCCAAATACATTTCCGATAATCCCACCGAGTGCAACAGTTGTTTTAAAAACGATTCACGCTTTGAGTCCTGTGCGTACAAACCGTGGATATCCAACGGTTCGCTGATCAGTTGGCGCACCGTCATGCGCGGGTCCAAACTGGAGTACGGATCTTGAAACACCACCTGCATATACCGGCGCAATTCTTTTCGCTCGCGTGCACTTACCTTAAATAGCTCTTTCCCATTGACCCGCACCGTACCGGAAGTGGGTTCTTCAATACCCAGCAACACTTTACATAATGTACTTTTACCACAGCCCGACTCGCCCACCAACCCCAGTACGCGGTTTGCCGGCAGAGTAAGGCTGACATCTTTTAATACCGAAGTCGCAGCTTTTTTACTAAACCAGCCGCGGCGGGCATACGTCTTATACAAGTGTTGGATTTCCACCCGCGCGGTCATTTTTGTTCCTCCCGCCAACAACGCACCAAACGTCCTGCCCGGTTTTGCAGGACAGGCAGTTCGGCACGGCATTTCTCTGTCGCATGCGGGCAACGCGGCGCGAACGGACAGCCGGACGGCACTTCCCCAGCTACAGGCGGCTGACCCGCAATGGCCGGCAGACGCTCCACCTTGCTTCGTACAGAGACGAGCGAAGCCAGTAAACCCTGCGTATAAGGGTGTACAGGGTGAGCAAACAACGCCGCGGCCGGGGCTTGTTCCATGCATAGTCCGCCGTATAATACAAGTACTTCATCTGCAATTTGGCTGGCTAATGCTAAGTTATGTGTGATAAAAACAACGGCCATATGAGAAGCTTGCTGTAAATTTTTTATCAAGCGCAAAATTTGGGCTTGAATCGTTACATCCAACGCAGTGGTGGGTTCATCGGCAATTAACACATCCGGGGACAAAGCCAGTGCCATGGCAATCATCACACGCTGGCACATCCCGCCGGAAAACTGGAACGGATATTCGTCCAGCCGTTTTTCGGCCTCGGCAATGCCCACCTCTTGCAACAAGTTGGCGGCCTGCTTGCGCGCTTGCTGGCGGGAAATAACCCGGTGGGCACGCAAGGTTTCACACAGTTGTTCCCCCACGGTTAATACAGGGTTTAAGCTGGCAGCCGGGTTCTGAAAAATCATAGAAATTTTTTGTCCGCGCACTTCCCGCAACTGCTCATCGGGTAGCGTTAATAAATCTTTTCCCTGGTACAGTACGCGCCCGCCGCTAATTCGCGCCACAGGCGGCAATAATCCTAATAAAGAGAGAGCTTGCACGGTTTTGCCACTGCCGGATTCCCCCACCACCGCCAGCACGCGCCCGGCCTTAAGCCTGTACGACAGGCCGCGCACAACCGGGACAGAATGTCCCGTGCCCGCGAAATCAACGTGCAAATCACACACTTGTAAAACGGCCGTATCCTTCATATCCATTTATTATAGCAATTTACATCCGTTTGCCCAGTGCATACAATACCCCGTTAATTTGCTACACTAATAGATATGAGATATTTCCTTTTACTGCTCACGCTTGTTTTGTTGGCGGCCTGCCAAGGCGAACGTACCGTACAGGTTACGCTACCGGACGGATTTGAAGTAACTGCGGCGATTGCCGATACACCGAAAAAACACCAAAAAGGTCTTATGTTTGTCAAACACTTGCCGGAAAATGCAGGCATGCTGTTTGTATTTGAGCAAGAAGCACCGCAATCTTTTTGGATGAAAAATACGCTGATTGACTTGGATATTATCTTCATCGGCGCGGACCAACGCGTTACCTCCGTGGCTGCCCAGATGCCTCACTCCTATACATATACCCCCGATACCGACGTTGCCTATACCGACGGTTACGGCCAATACGTACTGGAACTGGCATCTAAAACAGCCGCCCGCCATGGGGTCGTGCCCGGAGCCAAAATTAACTTCTCTACCGTGCGCCAGTTATGCAAAAAATCCTCTCTATTCTTTGGCTGCTTGCTTTTTCCGCCGCGGCTTATGCACAAAACGACCCGTCTTGGGATGAGTTAAACGAAATGGCCAAGCGTCATTTAATCAATCTAATTAACATAGACACTTCCCAGCCCGAACCGCAAGAACTCAAAGCAGCACGCTACATTTACAAAGAATTTAACAAACATCACATTGATTGGGATATTCTGCGTCCGGATAAAAACCACGCTAACTTACTTGCACGCCTGCCGGGAAGTGACCCTTCCCAAAAGCCGTTACTGCTTATATCCCATTTAGACACTGCCTCGGCTGCCGAAGGGTGGACGTATCCGCCTTTTCGCGCTACGCAAAAAGACGGTAACATCTACGGGCTGGGTGCTACCGATGCAAAAAATTACACCGCTATTTATACCGCCCTTATCACTTGGCTAAAAAAACACAATCTGATCCCCAAACGTGATATTATTTTCCTGGCTACGTCGGGAGAAGAAGTCGGCAGTGCTACCGGACTCCAATGGTTAGGTGCTACCCACTGGGAAAAAATTGCCCCCGGCTACGCGCTCAATGAAGGCGGCGGTATCATCAAAAACGAAGAAGCCGACATCGTATTTGCCGAAGCTTCCACCAAAATGTACATGGATATTAAAGTAACCGCCCACGGAACGGGGGTACACTCCTCCATGCCGGTAGACGATAATGCCGTATACATGCTTTCACAAGCACTGGCTAAAATTTCCGCCTACCGCCCGCCGGCCCGGCTAACCCCGCCGGCACGCACGTTATTCAAACTCATCCGTCCGTTGCAGGAAGAAGACGGCCAAACCACCATTGATGTTTTGCTAAACAGCTCGGAGCAAAACCAACAGGAAGCCGCGCAAGTGATGTCGCAAGATACGTTCTTCCGCACCCAATTGCAAGACACGCTCAACCCCACCGTACTTTCCGCCAGCCACGATGCGGGTTCTGCCAGTGGGGAAGCGTCTGCCCTTATCAACGCACGGTTGTTGCCCGGTTCGGACCCAGACCAATTACTTGCACAACTGCAAGCCTTATTTGAGCCGCAGGATAATATCTCGCTGGAAATAGTGGAACGCCCGCAGCTGCCTTTCCCCGCGCCCATGGACGGCACGGACCCGCTGTTTGCTTCTATTAATAATACCGCCCAGAAGTTACTACCCGGGGCCATTACCGTACCCGGCTTGAGTCCGGCCTCCGGCGACAACGAATTTTTGCGCAAACTGGGTGTAATTACCTACGGCCTGGGCCCGGAAATGGATCCGCTAAGCGAAAACAACACTCACATAGCCAACGAATTTATCAGCGAGAAAAATTTTTACAGCCAGCTTCAGTTTGTAGCCGGTATATTGTTTGATTTCGCATACGGGAAAGATTTACTTCCCTTGTCAGCCAACGCACAAACCGACAAAGGCCAAACAACTGTGGCCGAAGCCCCCGCTGGAAAATGATATAATATAAAAAAGTTTTCCCCTCAAATTCACCTAGGAGTTGTTGTAATATGATTAAGCAAGGTACTTGTTTTTTTACGTCCGAATCAGTCTCTAAAGGTCACCCGGATAAAGTGTGCGACCAAATTTCGGACGCTATTTTAGACGAAATTTTACGTAAAGATAAAACCGCCCGCGTGGCGTGCGAAACGTACATCACGCGCGGACTTGTAGTCGTCGGCGGAGAAATTACCACCCGCACGTGGGTAGATGTGGAACAAATTGCGCGCGATGTAATTAAAGGCATCGGCTACAATGACGCCAAATATGGTTTTAACCACCACACCTGCGCGGTAATTAACGTCATCGGCAAGCAATCGCCCGATATCAGCCAGGGCGTAGACGTAGGTGGTGCAGGTGACCAAGGGCTTATGGTGGGATACGCCGTGAATGAAACGCCGCAGTACATGCCGCTTTCGCTGGTGCTTTCACACGAAATTTTGAAAAAGTTAGAGGCCGTGCGTAAATCTAATAAGTTGGATTATTTAGGCCCCGATGCCAAAAGCCAGGTAACGGTGGAATATAAAGACGGAAAACCCGTACGCGTAGATACGGTGGTTGTTTCCACCCAACACACCGAAAAAATTTTGGACAAATCGGGCAACCAAATTACCTCAACATCTAAAAAAGAAATTGCCGAAGCGGCTATCTTCCCTGTAGTAAAAAAATGGATGGATAAAAACACAAAGATTTATATCAACCCGACGGGCAAATTTGTTATTGGCGGCCCCCAGTCCGACACCGGGCTTACCGGGCGCAAAATTATTGTAGATACCTACGGCGGAAGATGCCCACACGGGGGCGGTGCGTTCTCGGGCAAGGACCCGACGAAAGTGGACCGCTCGGCCGCGTACATGGCACGCTACATTGCCAAAAACATCGTAGCCGCCAAACTGGCCCATGAGTGTACGGTACAAATTGCATACGCTATCGGGCGCGAAGAACCCGTCGGCTTTTACGTAGATACGGACGGCACCGGCATTCTGCCAGATGAAAAATTAGCACAAATCGCGCGCCGGATTTTCCCGCTTACACCGCGCGGCATTATAGAACACTTCAAGTTGCGCAGTCCCATTTACCGCCAAACGGCGGCCTTCGGGCATTTTGGGCGTAGTGAATTCCCGTGGGAAAAGACGGATAAAGTTGCTGCGTTGCAAAAAGCCGCCAACTAGTTTAATGCCC
>JAKSPG010000250.1 GCA_024405075.1 Elusimicrobiaceae bacterium
CGGCACCGATGTGTGTCCCAACACTTATAAATCCTTACTCAATTCTTACTTTCATTATAACATAAAAATTTTTTTAGCGCAAGTTCGGCGCTCAGACTGCCTGAACGGCACGCTCGACCCACCATTTTCGGCGTATTTGCAACACCCGAGGCGGGCTTTTTTCAAAAATTTTTTGAAATTTTTTCGGATTTTCGACCTACCCCGGGTCGTTCCAAGGGTAGCGTTTCAAGCCGTTTCCAGCGACGATTTTGACACGAAAAATGACACTAAATGCATCAATTTCGCCGTCCGTGAGTGAATTATGGGGGCTTTTTAGACCTCGCCGGTCTGGCGAATAAGGCTAACATGACGGTTCAACTGGTCATTTTGGGGTAAAATTGGGTAAATTAGGAGATTTTTGCCCTAAAAAATGGCTTTCCGGGGGGTCATTTCGCCGTTTTCTGGGGGGTTAGCGCTGTGAAAAAGGGTCGTTTTTTTAATTATACCACAAAAATTTTTTTAGCGCAAGTCCGCCGGATATAAAAAAAAACCGCCCAAAAAGGGCGGTTTTTTCTATAAATTGAGGAGAGAATGTCTGAAAATCAGGTAAAATGTGCGTTTTTTGGGTCTTTTGGGACTCGAACCCGCTACCTTTTCGCCACTCGGAGCTACTCAGGCCACCTGGTGACCCATATATACAATCAAAGAGGCCTCTTCGATTGCAATATTCAGTCTTCCCTCCAGACTGATAGGGCCCGGACATATATCCCGGAGTTCAGCAGCCAACTAACCGTAGCTTGCACACGCTTGCATCTTAGACCATGCAAGGAGCCGCACCCCACTTAACGCTCTGTGCCGACGTTCGGTCTTAGTTCTCGCACTAAAGCACCGACAGAAAGCGCCTCCAAATTCTTAATCAGCTGGAAGTGGCAGATACATACTATCGAACGCGAATATGCTCGCGGGAGGTTCACTCTTTCCACCTGCCAAAGTCACCCATTGCGCGTCTCCAATAGGGGAGCTGCGGATTGTATTAGCGTCCGTTCCGCTGCGGACTTCACCCGACCCGGGCGTTGCTCCCGGCACCGTGCTCGCGATACACGGCTACACCTTCAACGGGCATATAGAAAAGG
>JAKSPG010000251.1 GCA_024405075.1 Elusimicrobiaceae bacterium
CCGTCATAGAATTCAACGGCCGAGTGTACAATAGATTGCGGATGAATAACAATTTGGACTTTATTCTCCGGCAGGTTAAACAAGTTCATAATTTCAATGGACTCAAAACCTTTGTTCATAAGTGTAGCGGAATCTACCGTAATTTTTTTACCCATTTTCCAGCGGGGGTGATTGAGTGCTTCGGCTGGGGTAACTGAGGCCAAACTTCCTTTGCGTTTGGCAAACGGCCCGCCGGAAGCAGTTAAAAATACGCGGGAAATATCTTTGGCCAGCCGGGGATAGTGGTGTTCATCGGCCATGCCGGCTAAACATTGGAAAATAGCCGAAGGCTCGCTGTCTACGGGCAAAATAGCCGCTTGCCAGCGTTCACATTCTTTCATTAGCGTTTTGCCGGCCATGACCATGGGCTCTTTGTTAGCCAGCGCGACGGTTTTGCCGGCTTTAATCGCACTGACAAGCGGCTGGAAGCCTACCGCACCAACCAGGCCGTTTATCACTAAATCGGCACTGGGTAAGGACGCCATAAAACAAAGACTTTCAATTTCAGGCGGTAACAAACGCGTGCCTGCGGGAATTTGGTCTTTAATTTTTTCGTAACTTTCCGCATTGAGTACCGCAGCAAAGCGGGGATGGAAAGTGTGAAGTTGTTTCAGAAATAAATCGGTATTATTGTTGGCCGATAGTGCCACCACCCGGTAGTCAGGCCCCAGGTGGGCAATAACGTCCAACGATGATGTGCCGATAGATCCGGTAGCACCTAAAATAACAATTTGCTTCATAGCGTGTAAAGAACCACGTAATAAAATAGTGGGGCTAAAAGTAAATAAGAATCAAACCGGTCCAAAAAGCCGCCATGTCCAGGTAGCAAGTTGGAAGAATCTTTCACTCCGGCCGAGCGTTTGAGGACGGACTCTGCCAAGTCAGATATTTGACCGACGGCCGCCACCAATAACCCCAGCCACAACGAAGTAATTACTGAAAAGCAACCGGATAAAAATAAATGCTGCATCAGTGCCGCGGCTCCTACCGCGAGGAGTGTGCCGCCCCCGGCCCCTTCCCACGTTTTTTTGGGGCTGACTTCGGGG
>JAKSPG010000252.1 GCA_024405075.1 Elusimicrobiaceae bacterium
AGCGGAACAATTTGGAATCTTACCGCCGTACATAGTAAATCTTCCGCTTTCAATCAAAACCCCGCCGCCGTTTTTTGCCGTACACTTATAAATTTGGGCTTTGGCCCCCATTACGAAATTACCGCCTTTTCTGACGATTACTGCACCGCCCCAATCGTAATAGTTGTTTTTCAGGTCGACATTTCCTTTGCTTGAGTTGTCATCAAGCCATACTGTACCGCCGTCTCTAACCTCTATTAAGGGGGTGTTGGAGCCGGACGGCTTTTTTACTCCGTCAATGCAACCGCCGTCCGTACTGCTGTTTTTAAGTATAAGGGTACCGTAAACAATGAAAGATGTAAAATTACCGGTCGGAGCAAGATACCCGCCGTGCAGGTCAACATAAAGTTTTTTGCCCGCTGCAACGGTAACCGCGCCTGTAAGATTAAAGGTACTACTGCTTGCGATATAGGCATCGCCACCGTTTGTTCCGTAAGATTGAAGGGTTGCAGTATCTGAAACATAATATCCTGCATACACCGTAACCATACCTAACGGTATCATACAAACAATCATTGCGACTGTAAGTATGATGCTTAAAATTCGTTTTTTCATAGCCAAAATCCTTTCTCAAAATAAAAATTATATATTTTTAGATGTACACAAGACATTATAACACCCCAAAACGCACACAAAACGCACACTTTGGGGTGTTATGTTCATTTTTTTATTTTTTATTCTCCGGACGGGAGGGGCAAGGCGGTATTCATCGGCCACGGTTTGCCGATATGCGGAAAACCGGTTTCATCGAAATAGACCTTTTGACAATGCACAAAACGAATGGTGCCCTCGCAGGTTTCGTTATGTTCGTGCATACAGTGGTGACAAATCCAGGTTTCGGTGCCGTCGGGCGATGTGAAGAAGGTGGCGTGCCCCGGGCCGAAGACCTTTTCTTCGGCACACATTTCAAAAATCGGCTCGTCATATTTCTCCCAGGATTCTTTTTTGAGCAGATCGCCGCCCTTGTATTCGAGTAGACCGATGCAATAGCGGTCGCTCCAACAGCCGTTGGCGGAATAGAGGATAAACAAACGGTCACCG
>JAKSPG010000253.1 GCA_024405075.1 Elusimicrobiaceae bacterium
CCACCATACGCGGATCGCGCGTAAGGTAGCCCGCTTTTTTAACGGCTTTTTTAATATCTTCGCTTACAGCTGCGAGTGAGCGCGCAATCGCGTGGCGAAGCGCACCGGCCTGGGCCGACACCCCGCCGCCGTTTACGCGGGCGGTAACGTCGTATTCCTTTTCCGTATTGGTTACGACGAGCGGAGATTTTACCATCGCTTTGCAGCGGGTATGGTTGCCAAAATATTCATCTAACGATTTGGTGTTTACGGTGATGTTGCCTTTCCCTTTCAACAAAGCTACTTGCGCAACAGCCGTTTTTCTTCTTCCGGTTTTTAAGTCTTTGGTATTGTTCATAATTTTCCCTCTTATTTACCCATGCGGTTTGTGAACGCATGTTCTTCGCCGGCAAACAAGCGCAAGCGTTTCATGCGGGGCGCGCGGAGTTTGTTTTCGTCCAACATCCGTTTGACCGCCAATTCCAGCACGCGGGTCGGGTTGTTTTCCAACACTCTTTTGACCGGAGTTTCTTTAGCACCTTTGGCATAGCCGGAGTGCGAGAAGTACACCTTTTGCTCCATTTTGTTACCGGTTAGTTTAATTTTACCGGCATTGGTTACAACGACAAAGTCGCCGCAGTCCATATGGGGCGTATACGTTTTTTTGTGTTTACCCATCAGCAGCACAGCGATTTTGGTCGCCAATCTGCCCAGGGTTTGACCCGTGGCATCAATGTGGTGCCAGTTGCGGGTGGTTTCTACTTCCTTGACGGAAGGTAAAAATGTTTTTGTCATGTTTTTGTTTCTACCTTTTGTTATTATTTCGCACGGAGTGGTGGCCGCACGTGTAATGACTCGTGGTTTCCCATATATTATAACAAAATAAGAGATTTTTTACACCCCCTTATCGGGAGCAGGACCCTGCGGGCCGCCCATAATAAGCCGGCTTTCACTCATTTATAGCCACACTCTTTTTGTTATGTTCCTTTTGTGGACCAACAAGACAAAAGACCTCGTAAGGCCTTTTTGGGACATTAAATAACAGCCTATTTCCGGTCAGCAACAGATTTTGCTTGACGTATCAACAAA
>JAKSPG010000254.1 GCA_024405075.1 Elusimicrobiaceae bacterium
CCCCACCGCTTCATCCGCTACGCTACGGGCGGCCACGGCTTCGGCGTGCAGGACGGCAGGGAATGCAGCGCCTGGCGCGACGCGTTCCTCGGGTGGCTGAACGGGCTGCACTTATGATTTTGTGAGATTATCACCTACTACACACATAAAATCCTAATATTATGAAATTCCCACAATCTTTTCCTCTTTGCAACCGCGAGAATTGTCCGCAGGCTGCACAGTGCCTGCGCCGCAAGGCGTGGGATGCCATCGATGCCAATGTGCAGTGGCCGGTACTCTCCATCGCCAATCCTCTCCTCACCGCCACGGACGGCCATTGCCCATCCTTCAAACCGGCCCAACCCGTTACGATGGCCCGCGGTTTCCGCAATACGCTGTCCAAGATGCCGCATGGAAAAGTAGGTCTTGCCGCAGCAAAAATAACCAATCTCTTTTGTGAGAGCAACTATTATAAAATGCGGCGCGGCGATCGTCCCATTACGCCCCGTGAGCAAGAGCAAATAGCTCGCATTTTCAAGAATTGCGGGGCACCGGAGTCCATAGTCTTTGACGAATACTACGAGGACTATCTCTGGCTCACCGAGGAATAAATCCGTTCCAAGTTCCCGTGATTTTGTACCCGTGCATACAGTTTTCTGCATCCGTATATACAGTTTTCTGTATGCGTGAATAAAATTTTCTGTATGCGTACATACAATTTTCTGTATATACGCGTACAGTTTTTTAAATACAGGGTGAAAATACATTTTTTGGCGCCGTCGTATGGCTAATGTGAGTAGAAATGCGTAACTTTGCACGCACAAATGCGAGAACTTTAACCACATAAACTAACAACGGGATATTATGAAACGCTTTCTATCCTTACTGATTATTTTAGCGGGCCTCCTTGCAGTTCAAAGTGTATGGGCCGGCTACAAACCCTATGATTTCAAAGTAAATAAGCTCTATTACAAGATAGTAGATGGTGGCGTAAAGGTGGTGAGAAATGGTAAACCTTATAAATTAAATACGTATTTATTTTCATAACAAATTGTAAGTTTTGCCCAATAAGCCATGTTTTGTAT
>JAKSPG010000255.1 GCA_024405075.1 Elusimicrobiaceae bacterium
GGGAAAAAATAAGAGCAAATAGCTTGATTTACTTGTATATCCGTATGAATTTAAAACCCCGCGAAAAGCGGGGTTTTAAATTCATACGGAGAGGGAGGGATTCGAACCCTCGATACGGGAATTAACCCGTATAACGGTTTAGCAAACCGCCGCTTTCGGCCTCTCAGCCACCTCTCCAAATCGTTCCGTCAGCGATGCTGACGGATTATATTATAACAAAATCTTACTGCCCTTGTCCCGCGTTTTATTTTGTGAAACTCTTTTCCAACCCTTCTTTAAGCGGGGTGAATTTTTGTCCGGTTAAATCCGTCCATTTTTTGCTGGAACAAATCCAGTGCCCGGGGATGGTGGCCTCGGTTACTTTGTCGTAATTTAAAGCGGGCTGCGTGCCGGTCAGACGGGCTACCGTTTCATACACAAAGGCAGCCCCGTTTAATAACCAGCGAGGAGCCGAGGGCATGAACGGCTTATGGCAGTGCATGGCCCGGGCCATTTCGGTAATAAAATAATCCCAGCTATACACGTCCGGCTCGGCTATAAAGAACGTCTCTTGGTTGCTATCCTGGCGTTTATACGCTTGCCACAGGGCACTTACTAAATCGTCCACGTGTACAAAACTAAACATCCCGTTGCCGGAGGTGTTGACCATAATGCCGCGTTTGACCCAAAGGGCAATTTTAGAAACACCTGAATCATTTTTTCCATACACAATGGGCGGGCGGATAATCGTCCATTTTACGCTGGGGCGCAACGTTTTAACAGCTTCTTCGCCACCCAGTTTGGTGCGTCCGTAATCGGACACCGGGGCCGGTGTCATCGCTTCTGTGCGCGGTGTCTTCACATCCGCGGAAAAGCCGCTGGCGGCTAAACTGGATACGTGTACAAACGTAGTAATACCCGGCGTTTGGTTGACTGCTTTTACCACATTTTGGGTGTGGAGCACGTTGGCTTTTTCAAAGTCGCTATGGTTAAAACCAAAGATAGCTGCAGCCAGGTGGAACACCCCTACGCACCCTTCCATTACTTTTTGTAAAGAGGAAACGTCATCGTAATTGGCCTGCAC
>JAKSPG010000256.1 GCA_024405075.1 Elusimicrobiaceae bacterium
ATTGGTTCAAAAAACGTCTGCACACGTTGTTGCATTTAGCCAGTGCCAGTAAATCTTCTGGCTCTGAAAATTGCAGAGAAGAAAAATTATCTTCGTGCATGCGTTGCCAAAATTGAGGAGAAATTTGTAATACCGGGTGATCCAACCCAAACCCGGCTAACGTCATCAAGCGCAGCGTAAATGCGGCTTGAAACGCCGAATTGACACCATTTACTTCCAGTTCCGTTAAAGCTCGGTACAATAAATCAAATTTAGCGGGGCTGGGCTGGTGTAACGGCGTAAGGCGCAAAAGAAGTTCGCAAAAGTGCAAGGCCAGTAAAGTACGTTTTAAGTCAGCACGGATATGCGGGAAAACCGCCCGGATCTTGCCGCCCGTTATCGTTCCCATCACGCCGCCACGGCGCACGTAAATACGGTAATCGGCGCAGGTAAGCGGCTCGCTCAAGGCTTTTAATTTGCCGCCGGAGCGCATCACACCCGGCACGCGCACGTTAAGCCGGCCATGCTCGCGTGTATAAAGCGAGAGTACACGGTCTGCCTCGCGAAATTCCTGGCGTAGTAAAACGATACCGTCTTCTGTAAATATCATCCTAATAAGCATAGCAAATTTACAGACAAGCGGCACACAGTTTTGCAATACTTTGCAAGAAAAGATATAATAATAATGCGGTTTTTTAGAAAACCCTTTATAAAATTAATCAATAAGGAGATACGTTTTTTCCAGTCCGGCGCTGCCGGGCCAGAATTAGCGTATAAGAATAACATGTTACCGACATATAGACCTAATAAAAGAAGACGCGCCAAACATATCGGATTCAGAGCCCGTATGGCTACTGCCGGTGGCCGCAAGGTACTTAGTGCCCGCCGTGCTAAAGGCCGTCACGAGTTAATCAGAGCTTAGTTTTTATGCAGCCTTACGGTCTGCCGCGTTCCGGCCGCCTACATCTTAAACGTGATTTTGAAGGTGTTATCTTCGGCGGCGAAAAATTAAAATACAACGGTGTTGTATTATGGTACAGACGGGGGGAACATAACCTCCCGGTTCGGTTCGCGGTGGTGGT
>JAKSPG010000257.1 GCA_024405075.1 Elusimicrobiaceae bacterium
TGCCGTTTTTTACTCCTTTATCTGGTTGGTATATGGTTTTAATCTAAACCAAAACAAACAGTTTGTCGGTAGGGAGATTGGCATCATTCAAACCCGCACTTTACCGTTAACGGTGTGGCGATGGGGGCAAAACGATTTATGCGCATATTACTTGGGCGATATGATTGACCGCTTGGAAAGTGCTTTTATCTGCAATATGCGTATACATCTCTGTGGTGGTTATTTTGGAATGTCCCGCGGCATCCCGCATTGCATTCATATTTTCGCCCATATTCGCCCCCAGAGTGATGCAAGAGTGCCGCAGGTCATGTATCCGCATATGCGGCAGTCCCGCCTGCCGTAACGCCCAATTAAACGGTTTTGTGACGTTAGATATCGGCTTTGCCCGATCATGCACGCCCGGAAACACATAAATACTGTCCATATTCGCAGATTCGGCCAACGCCAGCCGCAATTCTTCAACGGCGGCATCAGACAGTTTTACATCCCGCGCCCCTGTTTTGCTATCTTTCAGATGGAGCATTTTTTCATCCAGCGCAACCTCAGTCCTTTCTAAATCGGTTATTTCGGAACACCGACACCCAGTTAGTGCCAATATCTTTAAAGCCCTGAACATACGCGGTGTCATATCTGGTCTATTCAGCCCCATATCCAGCGCATTAAACAATTTTTTATATCCCGCCAAATCTAACACTACGGCTTTAAACTTTTCATTTGAACCTTTCTTGATATATCGGCAAGGATTACTGCCCCTGGGGACATATTTAAATGTTTCGCACCAATCCCACATACTGGAAAACAAAGATAGTGTTTTATTAGCTGTTGAAAACGACGTTGCCTGAACCCAGGCGGTATATGCCTCTATCATGTCTTTTTCTTCCAGTTCTTTGATATACCTATCACCCAGTCGGTTTGCTATATACGCATTAAATTCCTGAATATCTGAACGTTGCGTACTGGGCTTTTTAGAAACGCGCGAGTATTTTTCCATATATTCGCCAAATACCTGTTTTACGGTCAATCGTGTTTCCTGCTCTCGCTGTTGG
>JAKSPG010000258.1 GCA_024405075.1 Elusimicrobiaceae bacterium
CTCCCCGTGTACTTCGCTCCCGCCAATCCGGGGGATAATGGGGCGGTGTTTATGAGCGCAGCGGAGATATCGTCCCTGTTAGTCAGTTACGGGAATATCAGGAAGCCGCTCCAATTGCAAAAACTGAGTACTATTCTTCAAAAGCACGGATTTGTCCCAAGAAAAATAGGAAAAGGAAAGCGTGGGTTCGTTCTTTACCAACTTCAAGACTTAGACAACCAACGTAAGATAGATGCTCGTAATGCGGGTGGCGAAGGTGGCGAGGGTGGCGATACTTTCTAATATACACCTACGCGCGGGTGGGGGTTATAAAAACCACGCCACCCTCGCCACCTCGCCACCCTAACGATAGACCGGAGTAGGTCGGACTAGGTGTTCCTAGGTTTTCCTAGGAGAAACTAGGAACGAGAAGCACCACCGGAAAGCCCGGAGGTCCCGGACCGCTGCGCTTGACCGGAAACAAGACGGCAAAAGGAAACGAGGCGCCAGAGGCGCAGAAGTTTCCGATGGCGTGATACGCGCAAGAATGCGCGGCACAGGAAGGCCAAAACCGGAAAGCGCGCCCAAAGATGGCCGCGAAATGTTCAACGAAAAAAAAGTAAAACAGGAATTATGGCAATAGCAGTATTACAGGAGCCGTATAAGGAATTACACGGCAGTATATGCAAAAGCGATGCGTACTACGTACGGATGTTTAGAGGACGATGCGTGTTTCAACACAAACCCCGCAAACGATCCGAGAAACAACGACAAATGCGCGAGGCGTTTGGGCGGTTGTACGGAACCGCACACAAACGACAAGGCAAAAGCAAAGATACGTAGGGCCTATTATGCTACGTTAGTGCTACGCTTAGCGGTACGCTAGGGACCCGCATGAGATGCGGGGGAAATAAACCAAATTAAAAGTAAAACAAGTATGGAAATTAATAATCAATTTATTTTAAAACACGACCGGTTGGTCAGAGTGATAGTTAATCAATTCAAAGTCGCTAATGTGGATCCGGAGGACCTGATGCAGGAAGGCCGCA
>JAKSPG010000259.1 GCA_024405075.1 Elusimicrobiaceae bacterium
CGGGTGGAACGCGATGATCATCGTTCCGTACGCCGTGCCGTCCAACTCATCCGTGGAGCGGTCGATGAACGTATTGCCATCGTGCAGGAAAACCTTGAAGAAAGCCTTACCCTCCATACCGCCGTTACTCTTGGCATAGAAAGCAATGCTGTCGGGACGGCCGTTGAACTTCCAACGATAGCCTTCCGGATCGAAGTTGTAGTTGTCGCGATGACCGGGATCCATCTCCTTCACGCGGGTTTGGCCAGTAGTGAGCGCGCCGTTGGCCAGCACGCCGGCAATCGTCTTCGGAAACAACTCCACCGCATAGCCGGAGACGCCTTGCACGCGGTTGCTGTGGTTGTTCTTGGCTACCGGACAGCCAATGGCTGCATACCAAGGGAGGTCGCATTTCATGGCGCTGAACGTGTGCCAATCGGCAGGCACGTCCCCACCCTTTCCGGTAACTTTGCTCCAGTTTTCGAAATCCGGGTTCGGGAACTGATACACGCCCTGTCCAAATAACACAGCAGACACTGTCAGCAAAACAATCACTAATATATTATTTTTCAACATATTACTATCAACTTTTACCTTTTCTGCTTCTCACAACACACTGTTAAATACAGTACCTCAAAAAAAGCGTAAAAAAAAACAAAAAATAGTAATACAAAATCGCATTTTAGATTTTTAAATTATTTTATTTTTCTTATTTTCAGTTAATTAAAAATGTTAATAAATGTTAATTGCGCAACAAGGTTTGATGATTGGATTTTGGGCTTTTCCAGAAATTAGCAGAAATTATATTCAGAAACTATCCTATGCGTTGCGTGCGAAGAGATAATTTGCCAACGGCTGAAAAACGAGACATATGGAACACTATCTTGGGTGCTGCTTGCCGTTGAGATTGCTCGCTTTGTAGCGGCAATGACGATCCAAACGCACGGACGGCGGCGCAGATAAGGTAGGCCACGGTGCGCGATGCGTGCACGCCGACGTATGACGAGATTTGCCAGCGAGCGTCGCGGCAACGATTGGAAGGGCGCCG
>JAKSPG010000026.1 GCA_024405075.1 Elusimicrobiaceae bacterium
ATGGAGATATATACAATTTAAAAGCAATATATGTAATTTATAAAGAAGAAAACGGCCAAATTTTAGAGCCTATGGAGTACCTCATTTTGGATATCCGTTCGGAATATCAAGGGGCGGTATTCACGATTTTAGGTACGCGCGCTGCTAAGTTGGAAAATATGGTTTCCGAAGGCGAAGAACGGTTGCGTTTGGAGTATTTAATTCCGTCACGCGCGCTACTGGGTTTCAAAAACGAATTTTTAACCAGTACCCGCGGTACGGGCATTATGCACCACAGCTTTAAGGGATATTTCCCCAAAGTCAACTTGCCCGACTTGCGCCGCAACGGCGTGCTGATTGCCAAAGAGGACGGCGAAACTACGCCGTACGCGCTATTCGCGTTGGAGGACAACGGCGAACTTTTCTTGGGACCTGGCGTGAAAGTGTATGCGGGGGAAATTGTGGGGCAAAATTCGCGCTCCAACGATTTGGTTGTCAACCCGTGCAAAGCCAAACATTTAAGCAATATGCGCAGTAAAGCCAGCGATGAATCCTATGTGCTTACGCCGCCGCGCGTAATGAGTTTGGAACAAGCGGTAGAATATATTGCGCCGGATGAGTTGGCGGAAATTACGCCTGCGTCCATCCGCCTGCGCAAAAAGATTTTGTCGCACCTCGTACGTAAGCGCACCGAGCGCGCCAACGAAGCCGAAGAAGAAGCTTAAAGTTAGGCGGAGCTCACTGCTTTATACACAAAAAAACACCCCCCGGTCATGCGGGGGGTGTTTTTTGTGCTAAAATTATTTTCTTTTACTTGTAAGGCGTGGGAATGAGCCAATCTACGGCCTCTGTTTCCATTTGAGAACGCCACTCGTCCAGTTTGGCTTTATCGTTGCGTATTTCCCTGGGAATAAATAAAGAGAACCGGATATTTCCTTGATCAAACGTTCTAAATATTTCCAACGTATTATAATAGCCGACAAAAGTAAAACAGGATATTATTCGATTCTGTCCATTGTCCAAAGAATTTATTTTGAGTTCAATGTCGCGAGAACTGTCTTCCCAATGTTTACGCACTAATTGTATTACGCCATCGCGATTTGTTTTATCCCCATAGACTTGATTGGTCAGCCAGTTGGGATCCCATTCCAATTTGATTTCAGGAAGAGTGTGCCGGGTAGCTGGGACAATGTACTTATTGTGTATGTGGCCGTCTCCTGTTGCTATGGATTCACAATCCAATTCAAATGTATTTCCATCAAACGTTACCGTCGGGGCCTCTTCACACGGAGCTGATGATGCTTTAATGGCAGAAGACCCTGCAGGTACAGTATCTATGGCTTGCTGCACTTGGTCTGCCACTTGCGTAGCCGTGGAGTCGGCAGCCGCTTTTTGAAACGCCACCCGCCCACCGGAAGTCGGTTGCTTGGCGTTACGCGCACCGCTTACGGATTTGGGAGGCGTATTTTTCTGCCGGGCGGTTGGGCGCTGCGCACAAAGCGCGCTGGCTGTTAGAATGAAAACTAACAGAATAAATAATCGTTTCATAAGTCACTCCTCACTACAATTCCTAGTGTAATCGTTCTTTACTAGTACTCCTAGTATAATCGTTCTTTGCGAAATTGTCAAGGAGTGAGGGTTATTTGCCGTAATCATATGTTTTTGGTCAGGGAAACGGAAAAAACTTGACATCGTTTTTTTTTTTGCTACATTTTGCTTATGGCCCCATTTGGGAGGGGGGATATATATGGAAAAGAAAAGTAATTTACTGGTTGGATTTGAAAGCGTAAAAGGCAGTAAAAATAATTTGTCATTGCCGATAATGGATGATAATTGTATAAAAGCATTTACATTAATTGAGTTGTTGGTGGTTGTTCTGATTATTGGTATTTTGGCGGCAGTAGCGCTGCCGCAATATCAAAAAGCAGTAGAAAAAGCACGAATGGCAGAGGCCGTGATTCTTGTTAAAAAGATTGCCGAAGCACAAGGGCGTTATCAATTAGCCAACGGTACATACGCCACGCTTGATGAGATAGATGCATTGGATATTGATATCTCATTTTTAGAACCGGTTGTGGAGCGTAAACAGATTCGTTTGGCCAGTAAAGATTTTATTTATTCTTGCGAAGCTCAACAGACAGCAGATTCCATGATAGCTGTTGCCCAGCGTAAACCGGCAGTGAAGAGGTATTACTTAAGCGTCTACGCAAGGGAGCCGGAACGAATTAGATGCGTGGCCTATTCTGCGGCATCAGCCGTCCAAAAGAAATTGTGCCGGCAAATAAACCAAGATGGCACCTTATAGAATCTATGTTCTTTGGTAAATAAAACGTACGAGGACGGGGACTAAAACAACTCATTAAGTCCGAGTTTATCTAATAACCCGTCAATAAGTCCGGCGGGTTTTTCTTGCGTAACACCCATTTCTTGTACCTCGCGCGAAAGAATATGGCTGATTAACGCCAATGCTCCCGCGTATACGGGCGTGCGGGCTTCCCCGCAGTCGGTCAGTAAATCTTCTGGCGCGGCCAAGCGTACCTTGCGCGCACCGAAAATTTTCTTGCAAGGTTTAAGCAGGGCTTTTTGCGCCGCCGTTCCGCTAAGTACCAATTGTGTAGAGGGGTGCTGTAAATACAGCAACGAGTGTAGCAACTCTTTTTTAATGGCTTGTAGTAACTCGGCGTTGGCTTCTTCCAATACCTCGTCTACAATTTCGTCTGTGCCCGGTTCGTACGTTTTTAACACTTCTTGTGCCGTTTCCAAATCGTTTTGCAGTAAATCAGCTACGGCTTGGGCCAGGCGGTTTTGTCCAAACGGAATTTCCCACGCTTCTACCAACGTGCCGCGGTAGTACATGGCGGCCGAGCAAGTGGTAGGCCCGATGTCTAACAGCAGGGCTCCGGATTCTTTTTCTCCGGCCAGTAGTAACGCATCGGCTTGGGCCACGATGGCCGGCATCAGTTGAAAATCGGGGCAATCGCAATCGTGAAAAATTTGAGTAAGCGTTTTTACGTGGGTCGCGAGTGCCAACGACAAAAACGTTTCCACTTCCAGCGTGAATCCTGCCATCCCCCGCGGATTGATAATGCCGACGTTCCCGTCAATGGTGTACGATTGCGGAAGTACGTCAATTACGTCTAGCGTATCACTTAAGGTAGTGGGAATGGAATTATGCAAAGCCGCCTCTATATCGTGCCGGCCGATGATGCGGTTTCGCGAGGAAACCGATTGAAACCCGCTGGCGCGTTTAAACGACAAAAAATGCCCCCGCAACCCAACGATTACAGACAGCGGCCCCGCTGTATACTCGGCTATTTCCTCAAATACGGCGGCCAACTCGCGCTGGGCGGTATACATGTCGCGCACGAACGCACCGGCAAAACCGTGGCACGGTTTACGCACAGCACGGCGCAGGCGAAGCGTGTCAGTTTCTTCGTCAAAGCTAACCAGTGCGGCAATGATTTCGCTACCGTAAAAGTCAAGGGATAACAGCTCGCGGCTCATAACAAACTCCTGCCCTATTTTATCAAATTTCGCAAGAAGTCAACTTTGTATAGGGAGGTTGTTCTTGGCAGACGGTTGAATTTTTTGATTTTTCGTCTGAAACAAAAGGATACAAACAGGTACGCCGTCGGTTATTAGACGGCGTAATTTAGTAAAATATAAGTGATATGATAGCTATTGAAAACCTATCTTTCCACTTTGGGTTGCGCACACTGTTTGAAGATACTTCTGTCCTGATTCAAGATGGGCAGAAGGTGGGGCTTGTTGGCCCGAACGGATGTGGGAAAAGTACGCTTTTTAAACTTATTGAGGGAAAATTTTCGCCGGACGGGGGAAGAATAGAAATCTCGCGCGGAACGCAAATTGCTTCCGTTGCGCAGGAAATCGCCGACCCGTCCGTAGCCCTACTTCCGTATGTGTTGGCCGCGGATAAAGAGCTGACGCGGTTACAAAAAGAACTGGAAAACCCGGCCATATCCGGCGAGCGCATGGCCGAAGTGTTTGATAAGTTAGATTTTTTGGGCGCACACAGCGCAACGGCCCGGGCGAGTGCTATCTTGAACGGCCTGGGATTTGTAAACGAAGATTTTACGCGTCCCTTGCAAGAATTTTCCGGCGGATGGCAAGTGCGCGCCAATGTGGCGGCGGCCTTGTATGCGCCGTCCAACTGTTTGTTGTTAGATGAACCCACCAACCACCTGGATTTAGAAACAGCCTTATGGCTGGAGAATTATCTAGTCCGCTTGGATAAAACAGTATTTATCATCAGTCACGACCGTCACATTTTAAACCGCATCTGTACAAAAATTATCCACGTAGAAGAAGCTACCCTCAAACTGTATAACGGTAATTACGACACGTACGAGCACACCCGCGCCGCCGCTATTGAAGGCGCGCGGTTGGCGGCTGCCAAGCACGAGCGTGTAGTAGCACATTTGCAATCGTTTGTGGACCGTTTTCGTTACAAAGCTACCAAGGCCAAACAAGCGCAAAGCCGTATTAAGATGATTGAAAAACTCGGTGCGGCGCCGCAAATTCCCAAAGACCCCGAAGCCCATTTTTATTTCCCGTCACCCGAGCGGTTGCAAAACGCGCTTGTTACCATTGAAGGCGGCGTGGCCGGATACGACGATAAACCCGTTTTACAGGACCTCAATTTGCGCATTGAGCCGGACGACCGCATTGCCCTTTTGGGCGCTAACGGAAACGGTAAATCCACCTTGGCGAAAATTCTGTCGCACCGGCTCCTGTTAATGAGCGGGAAAATGACCTTGGCCAAAAAAATGAAAGTGGCTTATTTCTCTCAACACCAAACGGAAGAACTGGACGTGGAAAAAACCCCGTACGAGCAACTTTCCGCCCTCATGCCGCTGGCTACGGAAACGCAAATCCGCGCGCAGTTGGGGGCGTTTGGATTAAATAAAGCTAAGTCCGATACGCTGATCGGCCAACTTTCCGGCGGCGAAAAATCACGTTTACTCTTGGCTATTATCACGCGCGAAGCGCCACACCTGCTTATTTTGGACGAGCCGACCAACCACCTGGACTTGCAATCACGCCAGGCGCTGCTGGAGGCCTTAAACGAATATAGCGGGGCGGTGGTGCTCATCACACACGATTTGCACGTGATAGAACTAACGTGCGATACGTTGTGGATTGTCCGCCGCGGTACGTGCCAGAATTTCATGGGCGACCTAAACGATTACAAAGCACAACTGCTTAAAAACAACGACCGCAACGACTTGGCCAGCGATAAAATGACCTCTAAAGAAATGGCCCGTAAAGAAGCTGCCGCACGGAGGGCACGGGTAGCGCCGCTTAAAAAAGAAATTCGCGCGTTAGATGAGAAAATGGCTAAATTAACGGCGCGTAAACAAGTGTTGGAAGAACAACTGGTCAAAGCATATTCGGCCGACAGCAGTATTGAACTGGCATTATTAACAGCGCAGTTAAAAGATATGGAAGAAGAATGGCTGCGCTTAAATGAGGAGTATGAAGCCGCCTTGGCTGCGTGATATGGAACAAACTGTTTTTTCGTTATTACCGGAATTTTTACAGTGCGCGCTGGCGCAACAGGGGATTGTTTCGCCTACCCCGGTGCAGGTGGCCGCTATCCCGCAGGCCCTGGCTGGGCGCGATGTGTTGGCCACGGCACAAACCGGTACCGGTAAAACACTGGCGTTTTTACTGCCGCTGGCGGTACGGCTGGCTAAACAAGCGGGTGAAAATGCGCTTATTTTATCTCCCACGCGCGAGCTGGCTCAACAAACTTTTGAACAGTGGCAGATTCTTACCGGCGGCGAAGACATCCCCGCGGTACTGATTATCGGGGGGGATAATATTCACAAACAATTTGCAGACCTGCGCCGTAAGCCGCGCGTGATTGTGGCTACCCCCGGGCGCGTGATTGATCACTTGCAGCGTAAAAGCATGGATTTGCGTCATACACATACACTCGTTTTGGACGAAACCGACCGCATGCTGGATATGGGTTTTATTGATGATATGCGCCATATTGTGCACTCGCTTGCTGCGCCGCGTCGTACGTTGTTATTTTCAGCCACGTTACCCGCGCAGGTGAAAGAACTCGCACGTGAGTTTTTAACCGATCCTGTGCGGGTGCAAATCGGTTCCGTAGTTAAGCCGGCGGAGTTTGTGTTTCAGGAAATTGTGCGTGTAGATATCCGTGAGAAATTGCCGCAGTTGTTGCATGAATTAAACACACGCTCCGGCTCGGTACTTATTTTTACGCGTACCAAACACGGGGCGGAACGGCTGGCTAAGCAACTTAAATTATATGGCCGAAAGTGTAACGCCCTTCACGGCGATTTGCGCCAAAACCGCCGTCGGCAGGTGTTGGAATTTTTCAAAAATCAAACTGTACGTGTGTTGATCGCTACCGACGTGGCCGCACGTGGAATTGATGTGCCACATATCGCGCACGTTATTAATTACGATCTGCCTCAATCGCCGCAAGATTATATCCACCGCATCGGCCGTACGGGGCGCATGGGGGCGGTGGGAAATTCCATTTCGTTTATTGCCGGTGACGAAGAAAAGTGGAAAGATATTTGCAAAGTTACCCAGTTTGTCACGCCCGTCAAAACAGTGCAAAAAACAATTGAGCCGTTGCCTGCGCCCAAGTTTGTAGCGCAGGAAGAAGGCGCGGTGCATGGCAAAAACCGCAAGCGCAAAATTAGCCGGCAGGCAGTTTCTTCTAAGGCTACGGCCCGGGCTAAAGAGCTACTCGCATCTGGTGAAGTATATTTGCCACAAGGTAAAGAACTTGAACGCGCCCGGCAAGCACAAAAAAATTTTGCACACAAGAAAATAAAAACATTTCAAAAAGCCGTACAGGCCGCACAAATTTTAGAGGAAAAATCGGCCCACTCCTTTCGTTGTGTAAAGGTAGGAGCGAGTCGCAAAACACTACGTGCGCAACAGCCGCTTACTAAACAAAAAGGGAAAAAACAGTGTTTCTCTAAACGAAAAAAACGCCGGTAAACAAATTTTTATTCGTAACGGCCCGCCTCTTTTCGGCGGGTTTTTTTTTAATTACCCAAAGGACCTAGGTGCGACTAGGCCTAAAGACTTTTGTTTGTTTTTTTGTTTACGCGGAAAATATAAGTACACAGGCCGTATTGTGTCATAGGAGGAAAAAAGGTATGAAGAGGTTATTGTTTTGGGCGTTGAGTGTGATCATGACAGCCGTAGTTTCAGCGCCTGCCGTTGCGCAGACGATAGTCCCCGCCGGAGAGGTGGGAAATCTTGTCGACAGAAGTTTGATTCAAGCGACTATGGCCCAACGACGTCTTGTTGGTGCTTCTGAAAATGTGTACAGGGCTGTTGCGGCGGGGAAGGGATTAGAAGCCCCCATAAGTGCTATTGTTGCGCATAAAGGGAGTTCCCTGACCTCTACATTGCCGCTTTCTTTTCGTCCGAAGTTGAGTTTAACGCCGGAGCAATCCCGAGGTGTTTTGGAAGGATCATTCGCTTTTTCTTCGCCGCAAGAACAGGCCGATTTCTATTTGTACGATCTTCCGCGTTTGATGGTGGAAGAACCGGGTGCCTCCTACGCTGATATTTTGCCTAAAGCAACCTCCTATTGCGGGGGCGTACTGTCAGAGCCGGTAACAGACGAATCGGTGGATGCGTGGGCACGCCGTATAAGTGCCATGACCGGGTCGGAAGCGGACATCCCGCTTTTGTACTACCCGTGGAAACCATAAGCGGAAGCCTATGGAGGAGAGGAGAAGCCACACCAAAAATCATAGATTTTTCTTGTAGTTGGTGTGGCCAAATAGCGGAGCTATTTGAAACGCGCGAAGCGAAAAAAGCCACGGGCGGAAGCCCGTGGTAGTTTACTTTTTTAGGATATCCGTTAAAAGACAACGTAACGCCGGTGGTCTGTTCCCAGTTCTTCCTGACCGATGTTTTCACACAACCAGGAATTTTTTCCGTTTAAGTCCACAATTTCACATACCAGCACATCTGCCCCACTGCCTTCCATGCGGTAGTAAAAATAAAAGCAATAATTGCCGTTATTTAACCGGCAAGCTCGTAGAAATTGAGAAGTAAACTCATACGAAAAATTTCCCATCGTAAAGGCCGGATCGGTATCCGAGGAGGCCTCGCGAAAGGTGACATCCAACCCTTTTAGGCGCATCGGCGCGGCGGAATTGGCGGCGCGGAAACGCTTGGCCGATTCAAACAGCGTGCGCAAATTAACCATGGCTTCCGTGGCTTCGGCCCGCACGACGGAGCGGCGGTATTTCGGCACGGCTACCGACGTCAAAATAGCGATAATCATTACTACAGCCAATAATTCAATTAAGGTAAATCCTAATTTTTTTGTTATCATAATTTTCTCCCTTTAGTTTAGTATATCGGTTTTTGGTTATTTTTTCAATTTTTTATTTTGCTCTTGCAAGCTTTGCAAAAAAGGATATAATAGAAATATATTCTTTAAGGAGCGTTTCTTTATGCATTCAATTTTACGCAAATCTGTAAATATCCGCGCCGGGTTTACGCTTACGGAATTAATGGCAGTAGTAATCATCATTGCGTTGTTGGCCGGGTTGGCCACTGGTTCTTACAAAAAGGCAGTAGAACGTAGCCGCTTTGCAGACGGCCTGTCGGCCGCGACTACCATCATGAGTGCGGTAGAACGTTATTATGCCGACCACATGAGCGCCACCGATGCGAGACGCCCTAAAAGAGACCGGTTAGATATTTCTTTTGCAAACGTAAAAATATGTTCAGCCGAGCCGGATTACTGTTATAAGACGAAATATTTTGAAACCACCATCCATAACGGTTACACGCAGGCCGTTCGCCGCAAAGGTTCTTCCACCGGCGACTATGCCTTGCGGGTATACTCCAGTTTGTTTGGCAATAAATCGCGCAGCGAGCCGGATTGTCTCGCCTATAATAAAATGGGTTTTGATCTGTGCGTATCTATGGGGTATTCCTCGTGTTCGCCGGCTACGTCCAGTTCGTGTTCGGTTACTTCGCCGTGTGTGTGTAGCCGTTAAAAAAACATCACTTTGAAATCCGCCCGAAGGGGCGGATTTTTTTTGTAACGTTTGTATCCGGCATGTTGCGTGTTTTATATAATATAAGTATGAAAACAATTCATACCGATTGTTTAGTAATAGGGGCCGGGTTAGCCGGGTGCGTCTATGCATACCAGGCGGCCAAAAAAGGGCTGAACGTGCTGTTGGTTTGTTGCGGGGAAATGAGCCAAACCAATAGCGATTTGGCCCAGGGCGGCATTGTTTACGAGCCTCGCTTGCAACTAGATGAATTGCTGGAAGATGTCCGTTTGGCTACTGCCGGGTTGTGTAACGATAAAGCCGTGTGGGCGTTATCGTGCGCCGGGTGTCAAGCGGTGGAAGAAATTTTTTTGAACGAAATTGATGTCCCTTTTGACCGCGATGAACAAAATGCCCTTCGTTTTACGCGTGAGGGCGCTCACCATAAAAACCGCATTATCTACGCTAAAGATACTACCGGACATGCTATGTTGGCTGCCTTACAAAAAGCGGTACGCAACAACCCGCGCATTACCGTAAAAGAATTTGCTTCTGCGATTGATTTGCTTACTTTTTCGCACAGCTCCACCGATATTTTGGACCGCTACGAACCGCTTACGGTTTTTGGCGCGTATGTGTTAGATAACCGGACAGGCGAAGTGTTTGCCGTAACGGCTAAAAAAACCGTGCTGGCTACAGGGGGGGTAGGGCAGATTTACCGCCACACAACTAACTCCGTCCACTCGTATGGACATGGGATTGCCATGGCGTACCGCGTCGGTGCGCGCGTGATGAATATGGAGTATGTGCAATTCCACCCGACGGTATTTGCCAAAGGGAAAAGTTTTTTGCTTTCCGAGGCACTTCGCGGCGAAGGAGCTATTTTGCGTAACGCAAAAGGCGAGGCGTTTATGTCGCGTTACCACGAGTTGAAAGATTTAGCTCCGCGCGATATCGTAGCCCGCGCCATTGAGCAAGAACAGTTGAATACGGCGCACGATTGTGTCTATTTGGATATATCCCACCGTCCGGCGCAAGAGATTAAAGACCGCTTCCCGGCCATTTATCACAAGTGTTTGGAAGAAGGTTTTGACTTAACCAAACAACCGGTGCCCGTTGTGCCGGCCGCGCATTATTTTTGCGGCGGTGTGTATGCTACGCCGCAGGGTCGCACGAACATCCGCCATTTAAATGCAATCGGAGAAACTGCCTGTACCGGCTATCACGGAGCGAACCGATTGGCCAGCACCTCATTATTAGAGGCCGTGGGGATGGGGTACTTATGTGCGCAGGCCGATGCGGAGGAATTAGCACAGCAGGATTTTCGTATTGCACAACCTAAAGAATGGGTGGCCCCTTTGCAAAAACCCGATTTGAATTTGATTAAGCAAGATTTATCTACGCTTCGTAGTACCATGTGGAACTATGTGGGGCTTATGCGTAGTGCGATACACTTGAGCCGCGCGGAAAAAATCTTGCGCCACTTACATAACGAAATTAATGCTTTCTACAAAGAAACCGCCCTGTGCCAAGAACTGTTGGATTTACGCAACGGTACACAAACGGCGTTGCTGATTGTGTATGCGGCACTTCGCAATAAACGTAGTATCGGCTGCCACTACTTAACTAAATGATTTTTTTTTCAACGGTAAAAAATCTGCCCCCCGGCCGGCAGACGGGTTATGCTTGTTTGCTTTTGCCAAACACACTTAAGCCGTGTTTAGCAAAAAAGCGGCGGAGTAAATAAACGGCCAGCACGGTGGAAATGGCATCCGCCGCTACAGGGGCTATAAACACACCGTCCAGTTGCAAGAATAAAGGCAAAATCAGCACCAACGGAATGACCAGTAGTACCTGGCGTGATAAACTTAGAAAAGCCGCCTTTACCGGTTGGTTAATCGCCTGGAAGAACGTGGTAGCCAGTACTTGTAGCGGAATTACGGGAAGTAACGCATTTAGAATTCGTATCACGCGGGAGGCCAGCTCCACAAGTGCTGTATCGCTGGCATTAAATACGGCGGCAATGGGGGTAGCAAACAATTCAATAATTACAAACCCGGTGGTAGTAATCATCATGCCCCAGCGCAGCGCCATTTTAAGTGTTTGGATAGAGGTTTTGTACTTACGTGCTCCATGGTTGTAACCGATAAGCGGCTGGGCTCCCTGGGCAATACCCAGTAGCGGCATTAGCACCAACGTGTTTACACTTACGGCTATTCCTACGGCCGAAACTGCCAAATTCCCGCCGTATCTTAATAAAGCATGATTTAAAATAAAATTGAGCGCGCTGGATGCCAGCTGAAACGCAAATTGCGAAAAACCGATAGCCATACAACCCAGTACAATACGTTTTTTTAATTTGCAATACTTCCAATGCAGGCGGTATAGGGTATTACCCTGGATGAAAAACCACATCACCCAGATAAACGAAACAAACTGCCCTAGCACCGTAGCTGCCGCGGCACCGCGTATACTCCAACCGAAAGTAAAAATAAACAGGGGTCCAAACACCAAATTGATGCCCGCGCCGATTAGTTGTGTGGCCATAGCCGTTTTGGGCCGGCCCGACGAGCGGATAAAATGGTTCATCCCGGCCCCGATACCAAAGAGCAAATACCCCGGGAACACAACCTGTGCATACGCGCGCGCCAGCGGCAAGACCTGTTCGTCTGCCCCCAGCAAGGCCAGTATCGGGTCCAAAAATACGTAGCTTAAAACGGTCAGCACAACCGCTACCAGCGTAAGCAGTACAAACCCATCGCCTCAAATGCGGCGGGC
>JAKSPG010000260.1 GCA_024405075.1 Elusimicrobiaceae bacterium
AATCAGCGCAAACAACGCACCAAGCGCCCAGCCCAAAAAAACATCCGTAGGATAATGAACGCCCAAAAACGGACGCGTAACGCCGATTAAAACCGGCATAAAAAAGGTTAAAATCCACGCCCATGTTTTCCACTTTTTGCCGAATTCTTTTGAATAGCCGAACATGAAAAGCGGCCAGAAACAAGCCGTGCTTTGGGCGTGTCCGCTTGGCGTAGAATATTCAGTTTCTTCAACTACCTTTACGCTTGGGTCAATCTGGTACGGGCGCAAAACTTTTAATATATCTTTGACAATTAAGTTTACGCCGGTGCTTAAAAGCATGATATATGTAATTTTAAAACCGCGCTTTTCGTCAAAGCACCAGTACAAAATGCACATAGCCAGCAGATAAAAATATACGCCGCCAATATTTGTAAAAGCCGCTACAAAAGCATTTAAACCCGGGGTAGCAATACTTTGCATTGCTTTAATAACTTCAAGCCCCCAGGAATAAATTCCTTTATAAGTTTCGTAAAACATTCATTACCCCAAAAATTGTTGATGTGAAATTTTTCATTACATAGTACAATAATTTTGGCAAAACAGCAAAGTACACGGAGACATTTTGAAAACTTCTGATAAAAAGACGATTGGTATTTTAACTTCCGGCGGCGATGCGCCGGGCTTGAACGCGGCAATCCGCGGAATTGCCCGAACCGACATGGAAGAATACAGCCATACCTTTCCAATCCGACGGAATCTCGATGGCACGGACATAGGAACCTACGTGGTTCTCGACTTCCGGAACCTCCGGCGGAACAGGACGCACTACCGAACTCCATGCATATCCGGGATTGATATATATAGGTTCGCCATAACCGTTCATCTCCCATATACCCGGCACGTTGATATCGTCCCAACCCTTGACGTTGTAGTCTTCCTTGAAGAAATCAACGGGGCGGTCATATGCATCCCTTACCCAGAAGAATTTCCACTTACCATCAAGACTCATATATCTGACCGACTCTCC
>JAKSPG010000027.1 GCA_024405075.1 Elusimicrobiaceae bacterium
CCCTACAATTACGCCCAGCGAAATTACTACCGGGATATGCAACAGCGAGGATAACAGCATTTTCGCGCCCACAAAAAATAAAATGACGGAAATACCGTATTTGAGGTAGGCAAATTTTCCCGCCATGCCGGAGAGTAAAAAGTAGAGCGAGCGCAACCCGATAATCGCAAAAATATTAGACGAGTAGACCAAAAACGTATCTTGCGTAATGGACAGTACGGCCGGGATAGAGTCCACCGCAAAAATCAGGTCGCTCATTTCAATCACCGCCACCGCAGCGAGCAACGGCGTGGCGTAGCGTTTGGCATTTTCCACCACGAAGAAATTTTCGCCGTGGTAATCGGTTTTTAAGGGAAAGATTTTTTGCAACAGTTTCAGCGCGGCGGAATTTCGCGGGTCAAATTTGTCGTCATCTTTTTGGAGCAACATTTTAAGTGCGGTAAAAATCAGTAACGCACCGAAAACGTAAATCGTCCACGAAAATAAAGAAATTAATTTTACCCCTAAGAAAATAAATAAAAACCGCAGTACGACGGCCCCCAATACACCCCACAACAGGGCTTTGGGCTGGAGTGCGTGCGGAATTGCGAAATAGCCGAAGATGAGGATAAACACGAACATATTATCTACGGACAGCGAGTATTCCAACACATAACCCGTGTAAAATTCCAGCGCGTGACGCGGCCCTTCCAACAGCCAAATCGCGCCGCCGAATACGAGCGCGAGCGTTACCCACGCCCCCACCATCACGGCGGCTTCCTTAATGCTTACCTTGCCGTGGTGTTTATTGAGTACGGTTAAATCCACAAACAGCGCGGCCAACACAACGACCCAAAACGCTATCCATAGTCCGATAGATACAGAAGTAGAAACCGGTTCCATAATTTCATTATACCATTTTGGTTGTGAGTTCTATCCGTGTGAAAAATGGGCAGCAAAAAAGCCGAGGATGGGAGTCCCCTACGGTAAAATTCCTGACGGTTAAATCCCTACGGGATTACCCGGGCCTGCGGCCTTGCTAATTGATACGCCCGCAAAGCTTTGCGGGCTTTCTCCTCCGGGCCGGGCCTCGCGGCCCCGCTTGTGTTTTTGTATTAGCGGCGGTGTATTTTTGCAACAATTTTGTTTTAAGACGAGGACGCAGCGAGTGAGCGTATACTGTAAAAGGGCGGAGCCCGAGGTATCCGAACGAGCGAGGACGAAGTATTAAGACAAAATGGGTAGCAAAAAAGCCGAGGATGGGAATCGAACCCACAACCTACGGTTTACAAAACCGTTGCTCTGCCAGTTGAGCTACCTCGGCGTATCTTTTTTATATCATACCATTTTTTCAGTCCACTTCCAACGATTATGCTACAATAGTCCTATATAAAAGGAGCTTGTATGAAGAAATCAATTGTTTTAGGGTGGATATTGCTGGGTATTTTTTGTCCCGTTTTTTCGCAGTCAACTTGCCGCGCGCAGGAGGACCCTGTCCTGCATTTAATGGCGGCGGAATTGAAACGTAGCAACAAAACACTTAAGAAATTAAACCCGCCCGTTTACTATTTGTCCTATACTTACGAAGATAAATACGGTCAACGTATTGATGTGGCCCAGGACGGAGCCGATGCCTACGCGCGCCGAAATACCGCACTGACGGTATTGGCCCGTGCCGGCAGCCCCAAATTGGATAATACCCGCCCGCTTAAAGGCGAAGCCAACTACGACCGTGCTTTTACCAAAACCGTACGCGGGGTGGACCCGTTGGCGGCAGATCCGTCTGCTTTTACTTTGGCGTTGTGGCGCAGTACGCAGCAAATGGCCGAAGCGGCGCAAGAGGAATTTAGCCGTGTCAAAACCAACAGCCAAACCGCCGCTGCACGGCAGGATACATCGGACGATTTTGTTATTCCGCCCGTCGCGCGTTATTGCCGTCAACAAGAACTTAAAACATTTAATACGGAAAAAATCCGCCAACTGCTTTTAAAAGGTTCCGAGCTGACCCGCGGCCAACCATTTGTGCAGGACAGTTCCTTCTCGTTTAACATGGAGCAGGGCCACCGTTACTTTGCCGATTCGTCCGGCACGCGCTTAAAAACGCCGTTTTTGTTTGTGCGTTTAGGGTACGAAATTTCCAACCGGTTGGCAGACGGCACGCAGTTGGAGCGGGTTAATTATTACGACGTAACAGACGAAAACCAACTGCCCAGTGAGGAACAATTTTTGGCGGACGTGCGCCAATCTATCAGCGAATTAAACGCCCTTTCCAACGCGCCGGAAGCCGATCCGGTTACCGCACCTGCCATTTTAAAAAACCGTGCCATGGCTGTTTTTGTGCACGAGGTTTTGGGCCACCGGGTGGAAGGCCACCGCCAAAAATTAGATTCGTTCGGTAAAACCTTTACCAGCAAAATCGGTCAACTGGTTACGGCACCGTTTGTAACCATTATAGACGATGCTACCTTGTCTTCTTTTAACGGCCAGCCGCTACGTGGGTTCTATGAGTATGATGACGAGGGCGTAAAAGTCCGCCCGGTTACGCTGGTGGAAAACGGCTTGTTGCGCGGATTTTTAATGTCCAGCAGTCCTATTGAAGGTTTCAAAACCTCTAACGGCCACGGCCGTGCCTCACTGGGCAATTTGCCCGTAGCGCGCATGGGGGTTACGCGGCTGATTGCTTCGCAAGCGGTGCCGTATGATGAGTTGGAAAAGCAACTGCTGGCCGAGGTACGTGCCCAGCACAAACCATATGGATACATTATTGAAGATTTATCCGGCGGTTTTACCATGACCGATACGGATATGCCGCAAGTATTTAAATTGGAGCCCAAACTGGTTTACCGCTTATACCCCGACGGGCGCAAAGAAGCTGTGCGCGGGGCCGATATGGTCGGCACGCCGCTGGTTAGTTTTGGGCAAATTATCGCCGCGGCCAATGACGACGCCGTATTCAACGGTAGTTGCGGGGCGGAATCAGGCTGGGTGCCGGTATCGGCTATCGCGCCAAGTGTGTTGTTAAAATCGTTGGAGATAGAAAAAACCGCTAAGAGTGAACAAAAACCCCCCATTTTACCTTCCCCGTATTCGCTGGGCAAAGGAGGTTCCAAATGAAACGCTTTTTGATTGGTTTAATCGGGTTGTGCTATGCGGGGGTGTCATGGGCCGGGCCGCTACCGGACAATATGTATTTCCGAGCTATGCACGATGAAATGCAACGCTCGCTTGCTAACTTGCACTTAAAAGATCATCCACGCCCGTACTATATGTACTACTTGGTGCGAGAAGTCCATTCTGTAGTTGTTAAAGCGAATATGGGCACGCTGGCCCCTGCCTTATATGACGAAAATGAGCTGGGTTCGCTATCGGCCGAGGTGTTTGTGTCTGTCGGGTCCGATAAGCAAGACGGGCTTGGCTTTTCCGACGTGCAGAGAAACTCTTGGGAGTATCTGTCTACCCAAATACCGTACGGTTTCCCGTCTCCCGGTTACGACGGTTTACGCCAAACATTGTGGCAACTGACCGACAAGGCCTATTTGCAAGCCGCCGATTTGTACAAGAAGAAAAAAGTCTATAAACAAAAAAAGAATATTCACGACACGTTGCCCGACGTCGTGCCCGAAAAACCCGGCTATTTTGTAGAGCCGATTCCCCCGTTTGCCTGGCCGGACATAGCACAATTGCAAAAACAGGTGCGCGAGATTTCGGCTTTAGGTAAAACGCAACCGTTTGTGGAATCGTTTGATGTAGAGTTAGAAGTAAGACAGCAGGATTTTTATTACCTAAACAGCCGCGGTGCGGTGGCGCAGTATACTAAGCCGCATGCGCGGGCGGAGGTGTCGGTCGTGTTTCGCCAGCCCGACGGTAAAACGGCTAAATCTTCCACCGTTATTTGGTTAAAAGATGTTTCGGCCGCCCAGTTGGATTACGCGCGCAACAAAGCGCAAGATTTTTTAAACCGCGTCCGGCAGGCATACGGTGCGCCATCCGCCACGGCGTACATCGGGCCGGTGTTACTTAAACCGCAGGCCGCCGCACGGATGATTAAACAAGCGGTACTGAATGATTTGGAAAACAGCAAGCCGTGGTTGCTTTCGTACGCAGATGACGATGACGAAGCCGGCAAGTTGTACAAGAAGCAACACGTGCGCGTGAGTACCGATTTGCTGACGTTGTACGACCGTCCGCTGGCGCGCCAATTTGAAGGAATCACACTTTTAAAATTTGCTCCGTTGGATAAGGAAGGCGTGGCCGCGCAAAATTTAACACTTATTCAAAACGGACGCGTGCAAGATTTTCCGCTCACACAGCGGCCGCTTACAAAAAATCATCACAGCAACGGGCACGCGTATTTGGATACGGTAAATGGTCCGCGCGAGGGGTTGACCAACGTATTTGTGGAACCTAAAGAACAGCTCACCGACGAACAAATGGAAGAAAAATTATTGGCCCGCTGCCGCGAGCTGGGGTTGGAATACGGATATATTTTGTATGGGGCAGACCCGTCCGGCGATTTAGGATTGGAGCGTATTTACACTTCAGACGGTCGCAAAGAAACCGTGCTTAACTTAAAATGGGACGGCAACTTCTTCACCCAGCGCGATTTACGTGGGGTGTTGGCTGTGGGTGGGGAGCGGCAGTTGTCGTATAACTGGCGAGGCCCGGTCGTTGTTACGCCGTCTGTATTGATGGAAGAAGTGGAATTAGTCCCGCAAGAGCACAAAGCCCACCGTCAGCCGTTTATCCCTAAACCGAAAATGTAGTGGATGATTGCACCAAATTATTTGGCGGCACAAACAATTTTGTTTGTGCCGCTTTTGCACATGCTACTATGAGGGAAATTTGTAGACGTTTTGTATCCGGTTGTTTGTTGTGTGGTGGGTGGTCGTAAAAACAGAACCCTATTGACATCGTTTTTTTTTTTGCTACATTTTGCATATAGCCCGTTTATGAGGGGGGAGACTTATGCAAAATAAAAGTGGCGTATTGGGTCGTTTGGACACAAAAGCATTTACATTAATTGAGTTGTTAGTGGTTGTTCTTATTATCGGTATTTTGGCCGCGGTGGCCTTGCCGCAATATCAAAAAGCGGTGGAAAAATCAAAAGCGGCGCAAGCGTTTGTGGTGCTCAACGCACTCATACAAGCCCAAGAAAATTATCGCCTTGCCAACGGGGTGCCGGCCAACAGTTTTGACGAGTTGGGAGTGGAAATCCCGTGGACGGGGAATGAAAAATGGGCGAATGTCAGCTCCATACGCGATACGCGTTCCAACGAGGATTGGTCTATGCAAATATGGAACAGCAGCGGCGGTAATGGTGGCAGTTCCCTCTATTTAGGGCGGATTTCCGGGCCTTATAAAGGGGCGGGTTTTATCTACGCGTTTGAAATAACTTCCGATAATCTTTGGGAGAAAGATAAAATCATGTGTGCGGAAAGATATACAAGCGGCGTTGAATTTGCCAAACCACAAGGCAGTTATTGCCAAAAATTTTTTAATGCAACGTATGTATACAGTAACGGGGCCCGTTTTTATTCGTTACCATAACGTAATAAGTTATTTATTTTTCCAGTAGTTTTTTGGCGACCTGACTGACAAACGTTTGCGGTTTAGCCGCGGCCAATTGTTCAAGCTGCTTTTGGGCGGCTTTTGTTTTGCCTTGTTTTTGCCAGTTGAGTGCCTGGGTTAATTGAGCCAGGGCGTTGCCCGGCTGTAAGGTAAGCAGCCGTTGGGCCGCTTTCAAAGAAGCATCATACTTCCCGGCTTCGTACAGCCATAACATCTTATACGCCCACAGGTCGGTGCGTTGGGGGGTCAGCGTAAGAGCGGCTTGCAAATCTTTCAGGGCTTGTTGGGGTTGGTTTAACCCACGTCGTGCTTGCGCGCTTAAGAGCCAAAAATCGGGGTTGGTGTAATCTTGTTCCAAGGCCAGCGTGATATGAATAAATGCTTGTTCGTAGCGGCGTTGGTGCAAAAAAGTGCCTGCGTACCGGGCGCGATAATCGGGGGAAATTTCGTTGGAAAGACTAAAGAACCGGTCGTAGTAATTACGGGCCTTGGAATAAAAACCCATGGAGGTGTAATTAGCGGCCTGCCCAGTCAGTGCTTCGGGATTATCCGGCTCCAATTTAAGGGCGCGGTCATACATTTCTATGGAGCGCGCGGTCATGGCGTTCTGTTGATACAACCGGGCTGTTTCCAACAAGAGCGGTAAATTTTCCGGGTGGAATTCCAACGCTTCCGAATATGTTTCTAAGGCGCGGCTGGTAAGACCCAGCTGTTCGTAACTTTTGCCCAGTAACCGGTATGCGCGGGCTTCGCGGCGTTTGACGTTTTTGGTTTTATAAATATATTCACTTAGTTGCGTAACGGCGGCCTGGTAGTTGCCCGCTTCGTATGAAGTACGCGCTTGGACATATTCCTTACGGTCTCCCACCGGGGCCAGCCCCAAAAACCCGGAGGAACACCCAGCGGTTACACATATAACAAGCCCAATTAAAAAACTATTTTTTAAGTACATACGGTAACGAAAACAGCAGAAGAGACTGCTGCAAGTCCTCCAAATGTTGGTGAGCTTCCACAATGCCCACTTCACCGGCTTGATGTAATTTATCTAACTCCAGCGTGCCTACATCCACCACGCGGTTCGTTAGCACAAAGTTGGCTTTTTGGGCGGATTCTTCAATCATCGCGGCTCCGCGTACGTCGACCACGCGTAGTAAATACGCGGCCACGGTCTTGGGGGTGGTGGAAAAAAAGTCCAGCGGCGTTACAGAAGCAATAATGTAATCAGCCCCCATTTTTTTAACCGATTCCACCGGTAAATAATCTACCACTGCGCCGTCCACCAGTTTGCGGTGGCGGTATTCCACGGGGGCAAACACGCCGGGCAAGTTCATACTGGCACGCACGGCAATTGCCAACGGACCGGAGTTAAATACAATGCGTTCTCCGGTTTTTATATCCATGGCGGCGCACGAAAACGGAATTTTCAAATCTTCAAATTGAATATCGCCCAGTTGCGAGTAGAAAAAGTCGGCTAAGTTAGCTGAGGAAGGGAGCTTTTTAGCAAAGAAAAACCGGAACAACCCCATGACGTTATAATCGGAAGTAATGCTTTTTAAAGACAGGTGGGAGCTTATGTCCCATAATTTATCGGTCGGTAGCCCGGCGGCGTACAATGCGCCGATAATGGCTCCCATGGACGTGCCGGAAATCATATCCACCGGTAGCCCGGCGTTGGAGAGGGCTTCCAGCGTGCCGACGTGGGCGAAACCGCGCACGCCCCCGGCCGATAAAGCCAGCCCGATTTTAGGCCGCTTATCAGCGGGTTGATTGATGAAATTTTGCCATAAAAAATCGCGCAGGATAGTATCTTGCTCATCCGGGGTTTGCGCAAAAGCCCCCAGCGGCAACAGGGCCGCCCAAAGGAGTATGAGTCCGTAGCGGCGTAGCTGTTTCATTATAAATCCCGGCCGACGGCCCATTCCAGTTCGGCCTTAGCGGTTAGATTGTTGCGCACAGCGTCTAAATAATCGTAGGCGGCTTGGGCGTAAGCTTGCAATGCTTCCAGCGGAGCCAGGCCTTGTTTGTTGGCTGTTTTTTCGGCTTGGTCCAGTAGTAAGGTAAGCTGGTTGAAAGTTTCTTGGCGCGACAGAGCTTCTTCCTGCCAGAACTTTAGTTGCGAAAAACTGCTGGCTATTTGCACACGGATTTTATCTTCTATTTGTGCGCGGCGCAAGGTGCTTTTTTGTTGTTCGGCTTTCTTTTGCGCAATTTGTTGGGAAAAGTTATACGGAATCGGCAGACGCATGGCTAACGAGATTTGCTTATTCGTGTCGCGCAACGTATCGGTTCCCAGCTGTTCATACGAGCCGTTTAAGATGATGTCCGGGTAACGTTTGGAAAGGGCTAACTCCATAGATAAACTATCCAGTTCCAGTGCGTAGATGGCGGATTTTAATTCCGGGCGAAATTCCATGGCGTAGAGGTTTAATTGCGCCAGCGGTCCGTTTACATGAACGGGCGCAAAATCCCCGGTGATAGAAAACGTAGAATTGAGTTCTTTATTTAAGCTGACCAACATAGCGGTTTGGGCTTGCTCCAATTGGCGGGCCGCCTGATGCCGGCGGGCTTGCAACTGCGCCTGGGCGCTTTGCAGGCGGATTTTCGTCCAAATATCTAAAGCAGAAGAACGGATGTTCCAGTGCTGGGCTTTATCGGTCAGTTGTTGCATCAGTTGGTCGTATTGTTGGGCAAACAACAGATTAAAAAACGATTTTTTTATATCCAGTACGGTTGCATTTTTTACAATTTCGTAGCGGCTTTGCGTTTGTTTCAAATTAGCACGTGCCATTTTGAGTGCATTGTTGATGCGCCCGCCGGAGTACAAGTATTGCGTGGCGGTAATGCCTACGCCGAAGAATTGGTCGCGTTTGTCGGAAATAACTCGTCCGGGCAAGAAACGGTTGGCTACGCTGTCGGAGAGGACCATGGGGTAATCCAGTGAATACCAGGTAGCTGTGCCTTGCAAAGCAAATTGCGGAAGATACAGAAATTTGGCCTCGTTTACTTTTTGCTCGGCAATTGTAATTTCTTGGCGGGCGGTTAAGAAATCGGAATTATTTTCCAGCCCCAATCGGATGGCATTTTCCAGCGATAGGTTGTCGTTAATCAAACTGGAGAAACGTAGCCCGTATTCTTTTTGGGCAAAGGCCGAAAGGCCGGCAAGCCAGCAAGCAGTAAACAAGATGATAATTTTTTTCATATTACTTGGCATTTTTGTATTTGTTGATTTCTTCTTCTACGCGGTCCATCATGGCGTTAAAATCGTCCTGCAATTCCATAAACTGATCACCTTTGCGCAGGTGGACCCGTTTGGAAAAGTCGCCTTTGGCAATTGCTTTGCAGGTTTGCTCAAAGCGGTACACCGGCCCGGCCATCTTGTGCGATAAAATGGCCGAGATAATCACCACAAACAATAAATAAATAAGCACTTTGTAAAAAAATCCGGCCGCAATGGGAAGGAACTCATCGTACAGGGGTTGGACCAATACCGGGTAGGTGTCAAACAAATCGCTCAAGGTGGCGGTAAGTTCAAAAGTCATAATAGCCAGCCCGCACAGTACGCTCAGTACAATAAGTACCATGTAACGCACCTGCAACCCCTTCTTAATAAAAATAGTGGAGCGGCGTGCTGTGGGTGGTTTGGGGGGAGTTGGTTGCTTCATAATTCCTCGTTAAAAATTAGTGACGTAGCGTATTTGCAAAATTCTTTCGCTTTCTTTTCCTCGGCCGATACGGCGTACGGCACCGTCTAACGCTAAAGACGGGTGTAAGTAGACACGCAGGCCGGCGTTAGCGCGCGAGTCGCGCATGTGGCGGATGTTGTCCCATTCCGTTAGCAGGTTGATTTTATCGGTCACGCGGTATAACAAACCTATAAAGCCGTAAAATTCATCTAATTCCAAATCAGATAAATTTGCCCCGGCCGAAGCGGTCAAGCCCGGCACGATAATTTCGCGCGACAACGTAACATAACCGCCCTTGCGATCGTCCAAATACCTTTTCGTGTGGGTATAGTGGCGGTGTTTATCATACCCGTAACCGTAGCGGCGGCCGTCGTAACCGATAGCGATAGCCGGCAAGTATAAACTGCCGTCATACACTTTCCACTTAACTTGAAAGTCCGGGGTGAGCACCCGCACCGAAGCCGACGAGCCAACCAGCCCGTGCGCGGCCAACGAAACACCCACATTAAACCGCGGATAAACACCAAAGTCAATCGTTTCCATCAGCGTGCCGTGGTCGTATGCGCGGGTCAAGGAGGATGCTTGGTAGCGGTCCAATACTTCTGCGGTGGGGACGTCAATGAGTGTAGTTTCCAAACTGACAGGGTCGGCCGTTCGGGCTTGCAAACCTAACGGGAAGAAAAGACTTACCATCAAAGCAAAACTTATTTTTAATTTCATGGGGGACTCCTTAATGTATAAAAGTACGTACGTCGGTTAATTTGGGTGCTTTAATGTAACGTACGTTGTGTACATAAACGGCTTCGCGTGCGGGGTTAAAGTCGTGGCTGTCGCGCGGGAATTCCAAATCAATGATTCCTTTTTTCTGGCGGGCTGTACTGCTTACTACGCCCACATGCCACTTTTCCGTTTTATCTTTATCCAGTTGCGGCGGATTGTCGTAATTACGCAAAACCAAGGTTCCCAGAGGAAGCTCCTGCGTGGAAATCGGTTCGGTTTTAACGATGACGTGTTTGGTCCAGATCGTTTGATTTTTACAAGGTCCGCTGATAAAAGTAACTTTGTAATAATCGGAATTGGTAGGGTGCCTGCGTTGGCGCGCCAGCGAATATTGGGCGTATGGTTTACCGGCGTTGGCGCAGACCGCAAAGATGTGCCGGTTGATAAAGCGTTCATAACTTTCTTTTTCATCGGTTCGGTTGTACGGGGAAGAAGAACATCCCGCCAGCCATATCCACATACCGGGTAACAACAAAGCAAGCCATTTTTTCATTGGGCAAACTCCTTACGTCGCGTACCAGCCGCGCAGATTAAACTACACTACCATTATACCCGTTTTTGTAGGGAAAATAAACCCGAAAAATACAATAGAATAAACCCGGGTCGCCAGCGGCCCGGGTTTGCGTATGTGTAAGAGTAGTTAGTTTAACTTTCGGGAGGGGTCTTTAAGCCGGTTTTGTATATCTTGGGCAATAGGAGCCACCAAATTTTGAGCCGCTTGACTGGCCGCAGTTTGGGTGATTTGCCCGGCCGATTCCCGCCGGAAAACTACGTAGTCTGCCATATCCTGTATAAGCCGGGCGGAACGGTCCTGGACGGACGAACCGTCCCCTGTGAGCACTTGGGCATTTTGACCGTAAAAGAAAGGCGTGCTGTAATTCCACCGTTCGGCCAACACCCGGGCATCCGGGGTGGTGGCTACAAACATAGTCGGGGCAGCCGGCCCTTCAGGAGAGGGGGGTTGGTTTAAGCGTTGTCCCCACTGGTCCATATCTGCCAGCGTATACGGAATATAGGGCGGAGCTGAACGGTCGGCCTGGCTTTGGACGAGTTCCCGCTGCTGCTGTGTGGCATCCGGCGGCAAAGAAGCTAATTTGCTGGCCGTAAAATCTGCTTTTATCTTATCGTATTTGTGTAGTGGGTCGCCTTCAAAGTCTTGGCCGGTTGCATCAATCGTTTGAGGCAAATCCGGTTTTATCTGTTTGGAGTTGGCTACCCAAAAGCACGAGTTATTACTGCAATCCTGCTGTTGCAGCATAAAGCGGTAGATTTCTTTTGTTTCCAATTGTTCCGGGAAGTCAAAATCGGGGTCATCCTGGATTTGGGGCAATGTTTGTGCATCAGCCACTCCCAAAACGGGCGTTAATTTCCCGGTGGGCATGGGCGTGTGGGTCTGTGCCAAAAAAGCAGCTTGGTTTTCGGCGCGCAACCGCTGGATATCTTCTTCGGTCAGTTGAAGGGCACAACCTTCTTCCTGGTTGGAAACGAGGCCTTTATCAACATCGCAAAGTGCTGTTTTAGGTAACAGGTCCTGCGGGGCCTGCCCCTGCGATAGGCTGATCATCCGGGCCCGTTCCCGGTCCGTTAATGTTTGCTGGAACAGGGCTTGTTGGGCCGCAAAAATAGCTTGTTTTTGTTGCTGTTGTTTGGGCGAAGTTGCACCGGTTACGGCGGTGCTTGCCACTAACTCGGCGGCGCGGTCTGTCTTATCGGAATAATT
>JAKSPG010000028.1 GCA_024405075.1 Elusimicrobiaceae bacterium
ATGGAGCGTGTATTTTAATTTTTGATTCAAGGGAGATTATATGTCCGCTATTCGTCCGTATGCAGGCTTTTGGAAACGTACCGCTGCCTACCTAATTGACGGGGTAATTATTTCCGTGCCGATACTATTGTTGATTATCCCGCTGATTGCCCACTTGGTTCACATGGCTGGGAGTTTGGAGGGTGCCAGTGAAAGCGTCAAACTTGCCTCCGAGATCCGCTCTCGGCAACTGCTGTCTCTGGCGCAACTGGTTTCTTTTATTCTGCCCATGGTATATTTCGCTTGGATGGAAAGCAGCTCTAAACAAGCCACTTTAGGCAAAATGGTTTTGGGCATTAAAGTCGTAGATGCAAACGGCCAACGCATGACATTTTGGCATGCTTTTGGACGAAATGCTGCCAAAATTATTTCTGGTCTTACTCTAAACATCGGTTACTTCATGGCCGGGGCTACCCGCAAAAAACAAGCCCTACACGACCAACTGGCCAGTGCCTACGTGGTGGATAAAAATTTCCAACCCGGAGATGAACTGCCAGATGTGCAAACGCATTTTGGTATTTTGTGGGGTATTGTTGGGGCGATGATACTATCTATGGTTTTATTTATCGGGCTACTCGTTGGAGCAATTATATACGGCGTGCAGCACGCACCCGGGCAAGATACACCCACGCCCGCAGTGCAAACCGCCCAACATTCATAACACCGAATTTACAAAATTAACTATAAGGAAAACTTCATGAACAATATTTACCCATATGCAGGTTTTTGGAAACGCGCCGCGGCGTGGTTTATAGATGGTCTGGTCATCTATATGGCCTCTACGCTTGTACAACAAATAGTGACCCCGCTGTTAATCAGCCCGGATACCGCCCAAAAAATCCAACAAATGCAGGACGGGACTACCCCGTTTGACCCAAGCGTTTTTCTGTCCCTTTTACCCTTAATCATAGGGATGATCATAATCGTTACGGTATTGCCCTGGATTTACTTTGCCTGGATGGAAAGTAGTTCCAAACAAGCTACTTTGGGCAAAATGGCACTTGGCATTAAAGTAGTGGACCGGCAAGGAAACCGTTTGAGTTTCAAACGAGCATTGGGACGTACTTTGGCAAAAATTGTTTCCAAGCTCATTTTGAACATCGGCTATTATATGGCCGGGGCTACCCGTAAAAAACAAGCCCTGCATGATAAAATGGCCGGTACCTATGTGGTAGATAACAGCTTCCAACCCGGCGACGATTTGCCGGAAGTGAAAACGCATTTTGGTATTTTGGCTACCGTTATCATCGCCGAAGCGTTATGCATGCTGGCAGTTGTTGGATTATTTATCGGGATTATCAACTTTGCCGTACGGCAAGCCAAAGCCAACGCGGTCCCCAGAGCAGTGGCTAAATTGCAAGAACTTGCCAAAAACCATGACAAGCTTGCTACGCCGTTGCAAGAAGACGGCGCCGTATACTACCGCCACAAAGACGGTTACCGCGCTGCTTTAAACGATGCATTTAGCAATACGCTTTTCTTGCAAAACGGCACGAACACTGTTTGCTGCGAGCAACGATTAGGCACTAATTGCGCCGCAACAAAATTACCCATTTGCGAGTAATTGTTTTTACACGCACCAGTAAACTACCACGGGCTTCCGCCCGTGGCTTTTTTCGCTTCGCGCGTTTCAAATAGCTCCGCTATTTGGCCACACCAACTACAAGAAAAATCTATGATTTTTGGTGTGGCTTCTCCTCTCCTCCATAGGCTTCCGCTTATGGTTTCCCCGGGCAGTACAAACACCCCCGGGGATATACCCCGGGGGTGTTTTATGTAATGTTCGTTTACTACAAACTTACAATTAAATTTCTTCGTTGTAATACGGACCTAAATATTGGCTTTGCGCGTGCTTATAGAAGTTACCAACTGTTGTTTATTTATCTAAAAACTCCAATGCGGGGTGAAGGAGTCCCCCTTAATATCCGCCAGTAAATGCGGCGCACTGCCGTCCATATCCATAATATACAGTTGCCGTTTGCCGTTACGCGTGGTGGTAAAAGCGATAAACCGTCCGTCGGGCGACCACGTCGGGTCCTCGTTAGATCCGGCATCGGTCGTTAGGCGGCGCAGCTGCGTGCCCGTTAAATCCACCAGGAAAATATCCATCGGGTGGTACGGTGCTTCGCGCCCGGAAAATACAATCCACTCCCCGGTGGGGGACCATTGTGGGCTGTCCGACCAGTTAAAAGTTTTGGTCAGCGGACGGGTCTGTCCTGTGGCCAATTCCATCACATAAATTTGCGGATTTCCCCCCCGGTTGGATACAAACGTAATATATTTCCCGTCCGGCGAGTAAGAAGGCGAGCCATCCACAGAGGCCTTATTGGTAACGCGCTGTTTGGTGTGGTTTTCCAAATTATAAATAAACACGCTGGGGTTGGAAGAACTGGTACTGGTAAACGCCAATGCCTTGCCGTCCGGCGATACGCCGCCGATGAGCGACAACCCGCCGCGCAAAATAATCGGCACAATTTTTCCGGCGCGTAAATCAATAGCAAAAATATCCGGGTTGCGGTTTTTGTACGAGGTGTAGAAAATCCGCCCGTCTTTGGACCAGCGCGGCAACAGGGCAATACTCTTGTCGTTAGTCAACTTTTGCAAGTTTTCGCCGTCGTAGTCCACCATGTAAATTTCTTTATTGCGCGTGGAGTTATTGGAAAAAGCAATTTTGGTATCGGCAATGCCGCGCTTGCCGGTCAACGCTGCTACAATTTGGTCCGAGGCAATATGTGCTAAACGGCGCAAACTGTTTTTGGTACCTTTGAATGCTTTAGCAAACACAGGCGTGCGGGTGGATAAATCGTATACGTACACTTTAATAGTGTAGTAAGAATCGGCATACGTCACACCACCGACTAACAGATAACTGGCCTTCGCTCGCGCCCATGCTGTTAGCACCTGGCTTAATTTGGACGAATCAAACGCGGGGCCTTCTTCGTTAATATCAAAATAGCGGGCAAACAGCAAATCACCGCGCATCACCTCACGCACCAACTTGGAAGGTTCCTGGCTTAAGGGACCGTCAAATTGAAATTCCGGCAGGCCGATAGCCGGTAAATGTTTATCCCCTACCGAAGTAATACCAATGTATACATCTGTTTTATTTTTAGCGGCAAACACCGGGAACACGGCCACGATACATACCAATATCAGCCCAATATAAAAAATGATTTTCTTCATGCAAATCCCTGCCTGTAGGTTATTTTAGTTTCGTCAGCTCGGTCCGGGCCAGTTTGGCCTCGGGCGAGGTAGGAAATTCCTGCACAATGGAGGATAAATAGCGCTTGGCCTCGTCGGTTTTTCCAAGCGGGATGATGCTGCGCGCATATTTAAGCCGCGCGGCCGGTACTAATTTGCTTTTCGGAAATTTTTGCAGCAACGTCGCGTACGCTACGGCTGCGGGTTTACTCTGTTCCAATGAAGCGTAGGCATCGCCCAAGTACATATAAGCTTGGTCTATATCTTGTGCCTGGGGGTATTTAGTAATGTAAAGCTGAAAACCTGTAGCGGCGGCTTCCAAAGACCCTTTATCCAAATGATTTTTAGCATCGGCAAACAAGTCCGAAGGGAGCACTGCGGCTTCTTTAGCAGCCGCGGGGCGATTGCCGACGGATGCGGCCAGGTCGTCTAATTTCGTGGAAAATTGAGAAAGTTGCTCATCCATTTGCGATAAATTCTCGCTGGAAACGGATAAGTTTTGGTTAAGCTCGTCCATTTTTCCGGCCAATTCAGCTTGGTTGGCCTGCATTTGGGCGATGCTCTTGTTCAGTTCCTGCAGCTGCAACTTAAGCGTGCTCATGTCGCTTTGGCTCGCCACGCAACCGGACAAAAGGAAGCCCGAAGCGGACAGAAGAATTACTGGTGTGATGTTTTTCATGTGCGTTTCGGGCTCCTTTGAAATATGTTATCTAACGCTTAAGAGCGTATCGGCGCGGCGGTTTTGCGCCCAGCAGGTTTGCGTCGCTTCCGTGCAGACGGGTTTTTCTTCCCCGTAGGAAACGGTTTCAATGTTGGCTGCCGGGATACCCAAGCGCACGTAGTTGGCTTTTACTTCATCGGCACGTTTTTGCCCGAGCGCGATGTTGTAGGAAATAGTGCCTCTGTCGTCGCAGTTACCTTCTACGATGATTTTATAAGAAGCAAGCGACCCGGCCGCTTTAATGGCCTGCACGTTGGCTTCCACAATTTTGCGGGCATCGGCGGTCAGCGCGAATTTATCCAACGCAAAATATACGGTACCCAAGGCAACTTCTTGCGTAGGCACAGTTTCGCTGCTTACCGTGGTTTCTTCCAACACCATTTCTTCCGTTACCGGCAAGTTAGAAGCGGTCAAATCCGCGGTGGCATTATCTTTAACATTCTTTTTGCAGGCAGTTAAACCGGCTGCCAACGCAAAAATGAATACAACTTTTACTAGGTTTTTCATTTTTCTCTCCGTGTTTAGATTTGTACATCCCTAATGGATATGTTACCAACTTTTGGGCAGAAGGGTCAACCTTTCCACATGCATTTTCTTATTAGAAATTGGTTGGGGAACCCCGCCTTTTTGGTATAATGGGGAAGACGTAGTAAAAATTAAATCTGTTTTTGGAACTGTATATAAGCATACAGAGTATCCGTAAGGATCCTTTTCCGCTCCAAGAACGGCCGATTAGGCATCAAACAAAGGAACTTATAATCCCGTTGTTTGAGGCCCAATGCTTGCCACCGCCCGGTGACAAGTTACGGCTGTTTTGAAGTGTGACTGCGGAAAAGGCACACGGCACGACAGCCGTTTTCATAGGCTGTTTTCCAAAAACAACAGGAGAACAGTATATGAAACAAAACATGCAAGCCTTTACGCTTATTGAGTTGTTAGTGGTTGTACTTATCATCGGCATACTTGCCGCGGTGGCCCTGCCCAAATATCAGTTTGCGGTAAAAAAAGCACGATTAGTACAAGCGTACACGGGACTACAAGCCATTCGCACCGCCAACGAGGTTTTTCATACAGCCACAGGAGCTTACACGCAGGATTTTACCTTACTGGATATAGATTTCCCCGGTGTAACCTATGCAACCAGCGAAGGGATCCCCAACTCCATGATTAAGTTACCTAATGGGGTTCAATATCTCCTGGACATTGACGGTTATATCCGGGCTAGAATACCAAACGTTGGGGTCGACCTGGAATATCACTTCAAGAGTCGGCTGCCGGGCGGCCCGGGATTTTACTGTCGGGCTTGGTCATTCGGTACTGAAGAAGATCATAAATTATGTAAAGCCATGGGCGGAGAAAAAAGCGGCACATTAAGCGGAAGTACAACTACTTTTTACAAACTTCCCTAACTTTTAGTTGCATAATTTTTTCAATTTGAGTTAAAAAACACGATACGCTCTTGGCAAGCGTATCGTATTTGCAAAAATTAACATCTGCCGCTGATTATCCCAACAACTTCGCCAAGATTTGGCTAATCGCACGCGGGTTGGCTTTGCCTTTACTCAACTTCATCACACCCCCTACCAGCGCGCCGATAGCGGCTTTATTGCCTTTTTGATAATCGGCCACGGCTTTGGGGTTGGCGGCCATAGCTTCTTTGGCCCACGCTTCTAATTGGCCTTCATCGCTGACTTGCACCATACCGCGTGCGGCAATAATTTCCGCCGGGTGACCACCATGCGCGTACACTTCATCAAATACTTCGCGCGCCTGTTTGCGGTTAATTTTACCGCTTTCCACAAATCCCAACAGCTCCGCCAGTTGCGTAGCCGATATAGGCGTATCTTCAATTTCTTTCTTCTCGGCGTGGAGCATACCCAGCAAATCAGTTTGAATCCAGTTAGACGCCGTTTTCAAAGACACATTACCGCCTTTTGTTACTTCTTCAAAATAGTCGGCAATCTCGCGCGAGCTGGTCAGCACACCGGCGTCATAGGCGGACAGACCCGCCGCCATAAACCGCGCCTCTTTGCTCGCCGGCATTTCGGGCATGGCGTTTTTCACACGCGTCAGCCACTCGTCCGCCAACACCACGGGCGGCAAGTCCGGCTCCGGGCAGTAGCGGTAATCCAGCGCATCCTCCTTGGAGCGCATCGGTTTGGAAACGCCCTCTACTTTGTCCCACAACCGCGTTTCTTGTTTAATGGTTCCGCCCGCGTTTAAGATTTCCGTGTGACGGTTAATTTCATAAACAAGCGCATCTTTAACGGCCTTAAACGAATTTAGATTTTTTAACTCCGTACGTGTGCCGAATTTTTCCTGTCCCACCGGGCGCAGCGATACGTTTACATCCACGCGCAGTTCGCCTTTTTCCATGTCACAGTTGGACGCCCCTACCCAGCGCATCAACCGTTTGATCTCGGCCAAATATGCATACGCTTCGTCGGGAGAGCGCATATCCGGCATGGATACAATTTCCAACAGCGGGCTACCGGAACGGTTATAATCTACCAGCGAATAATCCGCCAAGTGCGATGACTTAGCCGCGTCTTCTTCCAAATGCGCGTGGTGAATGCCGATTTTCTTTTTTTGCAAATTATCTTTCGGTCCAAAAGTAATTTCCACATACCCTGCGCCGTTAATCGGCTCATCATATTGGGTAATCTGGTATCCTTTGGGTAAGTCCGGATAAAAATAGTGTTTGCGCGAGAACGAGGAGCGTTTATTCGTTTGGCAATGTAAACTCAGCCCCGCACGCACGGCCAGTTCCAGCGCGCCTTCGGTCAGTACCGGTAATACGCCGGGGTGGCCCATGCACACCGGGCAAACAGCGGTGTTGGGTTTCGTGTCTTCCCCCACACCGTTAGAACACGGGCAAAATAATTTCGTTTTGCTCGCCAGCTGGACATGAATCTCCAGCCCGATAACAGGTTCAAATTGGATAGTCACAAGATTATTCTCCTTAATTTATTATAATATCAAATATGGCAAACCTTTTTAAGCCCACCTCGTACCGCTCCGGCGCGGCGTTGGCGGTTGGTGCGACGGCCGTGTGGAAAGTAATATCTTTCGTCAACTCGCTCTTAATTGCCGCCTACTTCGGCGCGGGTAGCGCAACCGACTTATATTTTTATATCCTCATCGCCCTGGGCTTGGGTGCTTACTTTTTACAACGATTAAACGCCGCCGTTGTAATCCCGGAGGCCATGACGCTGGAAGAACATACTCCCGGCCGCGGACGGGCATTGCTCAACGGATTTTTGTATTTTTACGTGTTGCTGCTCGGGATTTCCGTCCTGGCCGCTCTCACGTGTCCGGTAGCGGTGGCACGGGGGTTATCGCTCTTTAAAACAGCCGAACTAACCGCCCAGCGTACACTCATCGTACTGGGTATTGTATTGTTTGGGCTACAAGTGTTGGCTACTTATTTAACGTCCGTGCTGGAAATGTACCGCCGGTTTACGGCGGCCCTGTTTTCCCCGTTAAATGCGCTATTGCCACTGTTTTTTTTGCTTTGTTTCAGCGGCCCATTAGGCGTAAGCAGTCTCATGTATGGGTTTGTGCTTTCTAACATAATACAAATTGCCGTGTTTATGTGGGTACTCAAAACGGAATTAGCGTGGAAATTTACACCTTGCCTGTTTCTTTCCGGCCGCACTTTCCGGCGCAATTTGGCCAGCAATCAAGTGCTGGAGCTTTTTAACATCATTAACGGTCTGTTGCCGCTTTATTTATTAAGCGGGCTGGCGGCCGGGCTGGTCAGTGCGCTCAATTATGCCAAACAACTTACGGAATCTGCTACCGAAGTATTCTCGTTACGCATTACAAATATTTCCAAAATAGAACTAACGGAGCGCGCCGCGCGCAACCAGCAACAAGCGTTCAATCGTTCCTACCTGCGCACGCACCGCTTTCTATGCTTTTTGCTAACTCCGTTAGCGGTATTTTCCATTTTTTACGCGCCCGAAATTATGACTGTTTTCTTTAAACGCGGGCTGTTTACCCAGCAAAACGTACAGCAAGCAACTGCGTTTTTGCGGCCGTTGCTGGCGGTAATGCTGCTGATGGTTCCCACCCTGATGCAAAATAACGCCGCCGCCGCCATGCGGAAATTAAAAACTTTTTTGCCGTACTCGTTAAGCGGTACCCTCCTCTTTACGCTGTCCGTTCCACTGGCCATGCATTGGGGCGGTCCGTTTGCCTATCCGTATACCCAACTGGCGTGTATTTTGATTAGTTTGGTTATTAATGCTGTTTTTTTCAAGCGGCACTTGTCATTCGTACAGTATACCACGGCCTTACGCGATATGGGACGTTTAGCGGGAATTAACCTGCTGGCGTTACTGCCGTGTGTCGCTTTGGACACGTGCACCGCCTTAATAAACCCATTGCTTACGCTGGCCTGCCGCGGAATTATTTTTGTGAGTGTATTAGGTGTGATTTCGTATTTCAGCGGAGACCTAAAAAAGTTTTTATTTTACTTTTCGCTGCGTCTGCCGCGTCCGTAAACGCGGCGTGCCCACAGCACCAGCCGCGCGTAGGAAAACCCATATTTCAAACACAGTTCAAACCCATACTGCCGCACGCGAAAGCGCCACGGTCGCCCGTGCCATATTTTGCGCGGCACGGTAAGTTGCGCACGCGCGTGTGCAAGCCGGGTTTCTTCCTCTTGGGTTAGCCCATACGTTTCCATAAAGCTGGTTAAACAAACCCGACATACGTATTCAAAACCGCGGGCAAACAAGGAATATACGCCCCGGTTTTTCAGTTCTTGCCGCGCACGCAAAAATCCGTCCAGCAGCCCGGCAAACTGTCCGGCGCGCTCACGGCTTTGGGAATTTTCCCGCAGGCGATATATGTAACACGTAGTGGGTACTAAAGCAATTTTTTCGGCGCAGGCCAGTAACGCCACAGACACAGGGATATCTTCCCCATTGCGATAAGCACTTCCCCAATCGGTTATTTGCTCCAGCAGGTGCCGGGCAATTAACTTGCCGTAGAGCGGCATAACTACATCAAAATCTTCAAACAGCACGGCTTTTTGCGCTCCTTGCAACACGGTGGAGGAAAACCAACTGCCTCCAGGCGCGCTTGGGACGGGCGTTTGCCCGTTCCAACGAGCTACGGCCGCGAGCACTAAATCGGCCTTGGTTTGGGTAGCTTTTTTGAGGAGTTGCGCCGCGTAGTCTGCGGGCAAGACATCGTCTGCATCTAAAAAAAGGATATATTCCCCGCTGGACGCCTTTACCCCGGTTTGCCGCGCGGCCGCCGGGCCTTGGTTGGGTTGCGTGATGACGCGCAAGTGCGCATAGCGGCTTGTCAGCGACGTAAGCACTTGTGCACTTGTATCTGTAGAGCCGTCGTCCACTGCTATAATTTCCGAATTTTCCGGGCACTGTAAAACCGCGCTTTGCAAACAGGCGGGCAAGAAATGTGCCGCGTTATAAACGGGAATAATAATACTTATTGCAGGGCGTTTTTGCATAAATTTTCGTACGCATCTAAATACTGTTGGAGCGAAAACCGCGTCGTTACTTCCCGTGCGCGCGCGCCAAACTGATGACGCTTTTGCTCATCTTGCATCAGTTCTTCCAGCCGTGCGGCCAGCAACTCGGTTTGATTTTGTTTGACTAAAAAACCGTCCAGGTTGTTGCGGATAATTACGTCCGGCCCGGTGCAGGCAAAACTAACGGCCGGAAGTCCGACTGCCATGGCTTCTAACAGCACCAGCGGAAAACCTTCCGCACGTGAGGACATCGCCAGTATGTCCGCGTGGCGGTACACAGCCGCCAGCGATTTTTGCGCCGGCACAAAATCTACGCTGTACTGTACATCTAATGTATCGGCCAAACTTTTCAATTCCGCTTCGTCCGGGCCGCTTCCCACGATAGCAAGCCGCCACTCGTTGTGCCGCTCGCACACGCGCCGCCAGGCCTGGAGCAAGCGGTCAAACCCTTTTTGTTTGACAAGCCGCCCCACCGCCAGCACATACTTTTTGCCGGGCACCATAAAAAGCGGCCGCGTGCCGCCGTCCTCTACACACGGCAAGGCGGGGTTATACACAACGGCCGGTTTCCAAGCGGGGTGATAGAGGGCGATAAATTTGCGGTCCCGTTCGGAAAGCACCGTCACAGTTTTAGCAAAGCGCAGCAACCAGTTGCGCAAAACTTTCCACTTGCGCGAATAGGCCAAAAAGCGCACGTCCAAATGGTCGGCATAAATATAGGGGATACGCAGTAACAGACAGGAAGCGAGCACGCTAATCGTCATGAAACTGATAACGACTTCGGGCCGCGTTTTGCGCAGGGCACGGGTCAGCTTATAAAGCCGTACGAACCCACCCAACACGCCGGCGGCGCGGAAAGAAGGTAGTTGCGCGCGCACGCGCGTAACGGTAGGCGGTACGACGTAAAAATCCGGGACGGAATTATCTAGCGTAAGCAGGGTAACCGCGTGACCGCGGGCCGCTAAACCGCCGCACAGGTAAGTCATCACCCGTTCCGCGCCGCCGCCGCCCAACGTACCGATTACACACGTAATACGCATAGCTGCTATTTGTTTATTTATCCGAGGACACCGCGCACCGTTTGCACAAAGACTTCAAAGGGGTATTTGTCCTTGAGTTTGCTGGCTTCTACGGCAATCCCCACCCGTTTGCCCCAGTTAACCATCATTTCATCTAACGCAATGGTGAAGGGCTCCTCTTCCCCGGCGTTTACGATGACACCGTTCACGCCGTTGATAACCAGCTGTGTGACCGGGGCCGATTCGCACGCCACGCACGGCAATTTGCTGGCCATGGCGTCTAACAAGATATCGGCCTGGGCCGGTTTGAGTGCCGGGAAGGCAAAGATGTCCGCGTTGCGCAGTAAGCTGTAGACGTCGCTGGCGGCGGGGATAATTTCCGTGCTGGCCTTTAAGTGATTGGCCGCAATAAATTTTTGGAAAGCGGCTTGTTGTTTGCCGTCCCCTACGATGGTCAAATGCCACGTAGTATGCGCCGGGGCCAGCCGCGCCCAAGATAGTAACAGGGTTTCAAAACCGCTTTCTTTGGTTAGCGGACCGACTGCCAAGATGTTATTTTCTTTCTTAAAGCAGGCGGGTTTATTGTAGTTGTAATGTTCCACCCACACCGCCGGAGCGTTGACGCGCACAGCATTATCTGAATAGATTTTTTTGTTAAGGGGCTTTTCGCCGCTACCGAGCACCACCACGCGGCGGGCTTGCTGCAACAGGACTTTTTTGTTCTTAACGGCTTTATCCTCTTTGAAATTTTCGTACTCTACGTATACAAACGGCAGGCCGGCTAACACAGCGGCTTCGCACGCGCGCAAATTCATCACCGAAACGACGGCCTTCGCCTGTGCTTTTTGAAACATTGCCGCTAGTTTTTTAGCGGTGGTAAAAGTTAAATACTCGGTAAACGGTAC
>JAKSPG010000029.1 GCA_024405075.1 Elusimicrobiaceae bacterium
AAAAAAGAAATACAAGAGAATTAAAAAAAACAAAAAAAAAGACGAAAAAAAAAAGAAAAGGAAAAAAAAAAAAAAAAAAAAAAAAAAAAAAACGATAATGTTGGTAGCTTTATTTTTAGGAGAATCGTATGCAAACAAAAAAAGGGTTTACCTTAATTGAATTATTAGTGGTTGTGCTTATCATCGGTATTTTGGCGGCGGTAGCTCTGCCGCAATACCAGTTAGCGGTTACGAAAAGCCGCTATGCTACGTTAAAAAACTTAACCCAATCCCTGGCTGATGCGCAGGAAATTTATTATTTGGCTAATGGTGCGTACACAACCAGTTGTGATGAACTTTCTGTTTCGGTAAAAAATTCTTCGTGGGCATGGTGTAGTTGCGGCCGCTATGTATCTTGTAAAAATAACAAAATTGGTATGGAATACAGAATTTATGGGACTTATCAACCTAGCGAACTCTCCCACGAGCGTATGTGTTATGCGTACAACCAAGATTTTAGCTCCGCGCAAAATAAAGTCTGCAGGCAGGAAACCAATAACGGACCGCATAATTTAGATAGTAACGTTGGGATATATTGGTGGTATCCGCGTTAATCCGACACGGCCCAATGTGGAAAATTGTTTATCAATTGCCAGCAACAACCCCCATTTATATCCCGCATACCAACCTTGCGGGATGACGAAATGGGGGTTGTGCGTGCTTACAGAAGTTACCAAGGCCGTTTCTAAATAAGCGCGGCAGGAGCGCAAGGACAACACCCGGTTTTCAGTTTTGCGCCTAGCCAAGACCATAAGCGACGGCCCGCCACCCCAAGAATAACGCGCCGAAGGCGCGTGGGCGCAAGCCCGTCAGACTAACATTGTAGATGATTATATGATTTTTCAGATTTGAGCTGTATTGCGTGGGCGAGTGCCCCGTATAGGCGTAGCGGTAGCTACGTCAAGGGGCAGGGACACGCAAGACGGCCAAATGTGGAAAATTGTTTATCCTTATTAAGACACAAAAGGCAGACTTCTTTTAGTCTGCCTTTTGTGCGCATGATAGAAGTTACAAACAGTTGTCACTACTTGTGCATGGGGTAGAAGTAGATTCCCATATATACCGGATTATCCACAAACCCCTTTACTTTCTTATTCATCGCCCATAACCCCGTGGGGTGGACGGTGTAAATCTGCATGGCGTCCTCGTGCATCAGGTTATGCACCTGCTTATACAGGGCGTTGCGTTTGGCTTGATTCGTTTCCGCCACCGCTTGCTCAATCAGCACGTCTACTTGCGGGTTTTTATACCCCTGCGACAGCGCATAACGCCCCTGGCTGTGCAAGAACGGGAAGTAAAAATTGTGTGCGTCGGCATAGTCGGCCACCCAGCCGCGGGCCCACATCGGCATTTGGCGGCGGGCTGTTTTTTCCAAAAACGCGGGCCACGTTACGCCGCGCAAATCAATTTGAAATTTAGGATTTAATTTTTCTACATTGCGTTTTAAAATTTCACTTGCGATTTGGCGCATCTCGCCGCTGGTATTGTAGGTAATAGTAAACTTAAAACCCTTTTCCCACACTTGGCCACCCCACGCTTTTCTGAAGTGTTCTTCGGCCTTTTTTAAATCAAACGTGTAGTGTTTAAAATCCTTATCATACTTAACCAGCCCGGCGGGTGCGGGGCCGAGTGCCATTTCCGCGCGGCCTTCCATGGACTCCTTTAAAAAGGCCTCGTAATCAAAGGCGTAAGCAAAGGCCTTACGCAAATCCTTATCGGCAAAGAAATCAGCCGGGATGCCTTGACCGTCCAGCCGGCCGGAGCCGACGTCCGGGTTGGCATCCATGTTGATATCCAGTGTGAAAAAGATAACCGGGTCGGTGCGAAGGCGCGGCAGATTATCATACAGGGCAACCGTCGGACTATCTTTTAATTGCGAAATAAATTTTGGCGATAGCTCCGCTACGTCCGCATCGCCGGACTCCAACATCAACCGCAATGTACTGGCCTCGTCCACCGTCATCATCAAAATCGTTTTGAGTTGCGGCGCACCTTCAAAGTAGTTTTCGTTCGCCGTTAGCGTTAAGCGTTTGGCAGCAATATCCCACCGCGCCACTTCAAACGGCCCCGTGCCGTTGGTTTGGTTGAAAAGTGGCGAAGCATCTTTGGCAAAATTGTTAAATTGTTTCCACGTTTCTTCGCGGCCATCCCACGCGCCTTTTTCCACCGCCCAGGATTTACTCATCACGTACCCCCAACGCGCCAAAATGTACAAGAAAGGCGCAAACGGACGTTTGAGCGTGATAACGACATTATCCCCCGCCACACGCACGGCATCGGCGGCTTCTTGGTAGCTTACTATGATTTCACCTTTGTCGTTGCGGGTGGAAGATACGCCTAAAATCGGCTCCAACAACAAACTGGACGGCCCGCCGGAAATATCGCTAAGCAAAAAACGTAATAACGAATAGCGTACATCTTCCGGAGTAAGTTCGCGCCCATCGTGAAATTTTACCCCTTTGCGGATGGGGAACGTGTACGTGCGGCCGTCTTGGGAGATAAGTCCGTTTTCCTTGGTGGGCACTTGTGTGGATAACGAGGGAATTAACTCCGTTAGCGAACTGCCGTTAAATTTTAAAAGCGTATCGTATACGTTGATAAGCATGCCGTGCGTAACACCGTCGTACGAGTACACCGGGTCCAGCGATTCCATTTCCCCTTTGTGTGCCACCACCAACGTATCATCGGTAGTTTGTTTAGCACACGCACTTAACAGTAAAAAAGTTACCACCAATAAAGTTAATTTCTTCATCTTCTCCTCAAAATATACGAGGCCCCTTGTTTATTTTGGAGCCATACTTGTGCAAAAGATTTCGCATCATAGGCACGCAGTACCTGCTCTGCGGTGGGCGCGGCCGGATCCGCCACCAGCACTTGTCCGTCCTTCCAACCGCGAATTACTAACAAATGCCCGTCACTCTGCGGTTGGGCAGCCTGCGGGAGTTCTCCCTCTTTATAAGCAATACTGGCTACAACCAAAGCATCTGTATTGCAATACTGCGACAGCTCGCTAAGCGAATGAAACCGCCAAAAGTGAACATCTAATTTCTGTTGCGAAGCATATGCCGTATTAAAAAACCAGTTACCAAAAATGTCCGAGGCCGGATCATACACATTTTGCAACACCTGGCTTAAGGCGATCGGCCGCCCTAGGGCGTTAAGAGCCATACACAGGGAAGTAGGACTGCAAATACGATTATTGTCCACCGTATCTTGCTCTTTTTGAGAAATAGGATGTATATCTATCTCAAACGAGCCGGACGGTAAAACAGCGGCCTGGTCCGGGACGTACTGAAAAGATTTACTTACCCCACTTACCCCAAACGACAATAGGGGCACTTTGCCTTCCATGCGTACCCGCAGCCGGTAATAACGCATCGGTTTTGCCAGTACCAATTCATCTATTTTAACTTCCCCCCACGCGTTGACCTGGTCGGGGAAACTACGCTGAAAAGATTCGGACACAAAACCTAATTTAAAGAAAGGACTCCAGCGCAAACCGTTACTTACTTGCATTTCCAATAACACGCTACCATCAAAAAAAGTTCCTAAATTGGCAGATGCTACCAAGGAGGAAAACGCAAATGGAGCCTTTTGCGGGCGCGAAATAGCCGCACGTATACCCTCCACCCATGTGTAAACTTCTACGTCGGCAGAAGTGTGTATTTTGTTAAAAACAGCCGTAGAATTTGTATTATTCATAAAAAAAATCGGGGCACCCGGACTTGAACCGGGAACCTCCCGCTCCCAAAGCGGGCGCTCTACCACTTGAGCCATGCCCCGTTGGAAATATTATAGCAAAAAGGGCCCCTGGCAACGAAGTCTCCCCGCCTTCACGCGGCAGCCCCTTGTGGGCTTCTTGGTGCAATTTATACAATAATGTAACGAGGTAAAACCCATGAATAAAAACTTGTTATACACCTTACTTGCTGTATTCCTGTTAACAGGGAGCGTTTCCCTGCAAGCCGCAGAGCCGTCGGCCTTATTAAATACGGTCAAACGTACCATTGCCGAAAAGGCCCTTCACTTCGCCGATGACCGACTCCAACAAATGTGCCACGAGTGGCCCACTTGCGAGGATTGGGTAACCGTAAAGGTTGAACAAGACCCCTCTTTTCAGATTATTGATGCGGAAGTTGAACACTGGTTTTTTAAGTGGGAAAATGATAAAGCCGTTTGGGCGTACCGTTTCTATGTGCAAACGAAAGAAAACAACCAAACCAAAGCGTATATGTTTACACGCGGCATCAAAGGATTTTCCTACAATGCACCGGTATTGATTAAAAACTTTCCGGGGCATCCCTTCCCTGGCAAGCCGACACGACACGTATCCACGAATTACCCGACTGTCAGCATATTGCGTGAGGAATGGCCGGGGTATCACGCGTGGAGTTGGGGGCAATTTTTACGCAAGGCTTCAACCAGCCAGCGTATCTACAAATGGGACAAACAAAATAACGCCGTTTGGGAGAAGAGTTTATATGTGGAAGTGGGACCTAGCCGCAGAAAAGCCCAAGCCTTTGTCTTCCGCGCTTATCAAACGAAAGCTGGGGGTGATTTTACCTTTGAATCCCCGGTAGAAATAAGTGCTTATCCCGCAGAAACCCAGGTTAGCTTTTAATTTTTGAGACCAAGGCAAGAAAAAGGACCCGCTTAACTGGCGGGCCCTTTTTTTGGCTACGTAATGAAACGATTTATAAAATCGTCACTGCTTCCAATAACTGTGTAAACTCCGGTTTTTCTTCCCCGCAGTTCTCTTGGCGCAAGGGAAGAGGCACGTGAAAACCGGCCAACACATTGCCGCTGAACGGGGCAGATACTACGACTGTATCCGGACGAAGCTGATTCAATACGGCGTGCTCTTGATTACCCGCATAGAAATAAAACGGAGTATAGCCGCCGTGATTGGTGATGATAAAAGAGGTCGTGTTTTTTACATCGTACTTAGCGCGGATATTTTCTTCCTGTTGCCCTTCGTACACCCGCACGGCGACATATTGGGGGAAAGCTTCGTACGTCGCTTCATCGGCGCCTTCGCACAACCATACTTTCTCCTTCTGATACACATAAAACCAAAAAGCCTGGGCACCTTCTTGCGCCGGGATAAAACGGGTAAATACATTGTTATATACCACGCTCGCTTCGTCACCGCCGCCATAATTGTCCGCATATTCTATATTAACTGACCGGCAACTGGTATCGCCGTCCGTCTGCGCTGCAGAAGCAAACGGAACGCAAAAACACAAACCTAATACTACCGTTAGTGCATAAACTAATTTTTTCTTCATGTGCGCTCTCCTTGTAAACAACAGCTGTAGCTACTTTTATTGTAAACATTATAGTATTGACAAACAAGGGTCTTTGGACCTAATTCGCTTATAGGTCTTATTATAACCGTGTTCGCAAGACTCGCGCGGTAACGCGGAGGCATCCGACTAAACGAGCAACATAGAAATAAGGCGTTTTTATAAGAAAACAACTGCGCCCACCAAGCGGTGTTTTCTCGACGGATGTGTACGAATTTTCTGCCATACTTTTTCCTAATTTGCCAAAATTAGTTTTTAGATGCGCACAAAATGTATATCTATCGTCGATAGGTTCAAGTTTCTCTAGCGCAGATAAATGCTCGGGTTTGTTTGGGCTTTATTATTTATCGTATTTGTTAACGTATTCTTTTTTCCAAATATAACCACCGGCAGTTTTACGGGTTCCTCGGCATGCTCCGGCGATATTGGAATCACAAATCCCAGTTTCTTTTGCGGCTTCGGAAATCAAGTCAAATACTTTTAGAATTTTGGAAGTCTTTGCGTCGCACATATATAGTTTATATTGTTTGGACTTGCACTTAATATTACATTGGGGGCAGGTTTTTTTTCTGATGTGTCTAATATAAATTCTTTTGGGATATGATGTGCCGCACTCCTTGCATATCCACCAAACTTCTTCGCGAGAACCTACAGGAAACATATTAGGGGTTAATCCTTGATTTTTCTCATAGTCCCATTCTTCCGCCAAGTCGGCCCTCACTACTGCCAAAGATTTTTTAAACGTGGCATTTTCCCTGTACGCATTAATTTTATACCGATCTCTTTCAATATTTACATCCGCCGATATTTTGCGGATCAGCATACCATTATGGCGCAGATATTGTTTTCGTGGATTCCACCCGAAGTCGGACTCCAACATCCACAATAATTCTCTAATGATTTTATCAAGTCCTTGAGTATTATCACAGTCATCTAAAGTAGGTTCAATGAAAGTATAATCCGAAGTAAAATTAAAAACATCGGAGTTGTCTTTGGCGCATATACGGATGAGTTTAATTCTGTGCTGTCGGCAAGTGTTATATTTAATTTTTTCACGTTTTAAGGACCTTTCTTTTTTATGGTAAAAAGAACCATCGTATTCCACAGCAACTCTTTTAGAGGGTATATAAATGTCCAATTCCATACCATTATCAAAAATATCTCTATACCTGTTTATGGCATCGGGGAAAACTTGTTTAACGTAGTAATATATAGCTTGTTCCGGAAATGAAGTTTGATTGCCTTCTTTGCATTTTGGACATCCTTGGTGACTGATGGCTCTTTCACATGCTCTTGCTTGGTAGTCATGTCCTTTCGGGCATTTCCACCATACCTTTCTTGCGCTTCCTGCCACAACATCAGTCGGTTTTAGATCGCCATTTTTGGTAGGATGCCACTCTTTAGCGATGTCAGGATGTGTGGTAGCCAGGTCATTATATCCTATTAACACTTTTTTATTGGAACAATATGGGCAACCTCGTCCTTCGGTTTTATGAGCAGTTGCCGCTTCATAACTATGACCTTTTGAGCATTTCCACCATACCTTTTTATTAGATCGAGCGGTTACTTCAGTTGGTTTCAATATGTTTTTCTCATAATCCCAATCTTTTAACAGTTCAGGGTGTCTTGTCGCTAAATCATTGTATCCTGGCCATATTTTTTCGTTAGTACAGTAGGGACAACCATATCCAAAAGTTCGTCCCGATATTGCCCTTTCCCATTTGTGTCCTTTACTACAAATCCACCATGCTTTTTTGTTCGAGCCTGCTGTGACTTCAGTTGGTTTTAATGTGTTTTTTTCGTAATCCCATTCCTTTAAGAGTTCAGGATGTGTTGTAGCCAAATCATTGTACCCTGGCCATACCTTTAGATTACGACAAAAGGGACAACTGGACCCAGCAAAATGTCTTGCATGTATGCTAGCTATCCATTTATGCCCCTTACTACAAACCCAATGGGCCTTTTTATTCATTCCTAAAGTCAGCTGTGTAGGATCAAGCCCTTCCTTTGTGTTGGCTTCCCAATCCCATTCTTTCATTAATTCTGCGTTTTCGATGATGTATTTAGGCATAGTGATTATTACCATTATTATAGCATTGTCAAAACAGTCAGTACTTTTCTGCCAAAAGTATGTAGAATGGCAGAATAAAATACCAAGTTCGATTCCTATAATAGGCATAGAACTTTAAGAATTTTTCTGCCATTTTTCTGCCGAGTACTTTCCCGTTTTTGACATTTTTTGACCACCCTAAAATATGATTTCTCGACGAGAAAGTATAAAAGAGAGTGGTTCAGTAAAAAAGGGCGGTTTTTAGGGCCTAAAATTGCGCGGGAAATTTGATTTTATCGACGAGAAAAATTTAGGCCCCGCGATTGCGGAGCCCAAATTTTACTGCGCCCACCAGGGGACTTGGTCACAAGTCCGCTCGTTGACCCTCGCGGCTCGCGACCCCGCCTCCCCATGCTCGCCTTTCACTTCGTTCAAACTCGCATAAGGCTCCGGCTTTCAAGTCCTGACGTGCACCAAGCAGTTGGTGCACTGTGGACCAAATTTTAAGCCCGCACATTAAGTGCGGGCTCAAAATCTGCGCCCACCAGGACTTGAACCTGGAACCCATCGATTATGAGTCGATTGCTCTAACCAATTGAGCTATAGGCGCGAGTACCTTTTTATTATAACAAATTTCCCATGACACCCACGGGGCAAATTGTGCGTGGCTTTAAAATGTGCTAGAATATAAGTGTTAATCCGGGATGGTGTAATGGTAACACGGGTGCCTCTGGAGCATTAATTCTAGGTTCGAATCCTAGTCCCGGAAAATTTGAAAACCTGCCTTTTGAGCAGGTTTTTAATTTTTTGAGACAGCAACACCAACTGCTTGGTGTTGCGTTAGGATTCGAAGCCCGCAGCGATGGTTGCCGTTTGAGCAAAGCGAAAGGCAAAAACCGCGAGGGCGGGCAGAAGGCCTAGGACGGGTTAGGCCCAAAGGATCTGTGCTCCCTCGTTCAAAACCAAAAAAAGGGAGCTTTCCCAAAGGACGCTCCCTGTTCATTACTTGTATACAATCTATCTCTTTTCGCCGTTTACAAATCCGTGCGGATGCGGGCCGATAATCGCCAACACCCTAAAGGCCAACGCATAATCCTCTTTTTCTTCTTGAGAAAATTTATCGTTCTCCGCTAACATTTCGGCCACGGTCCGCCCATCCAGTGTTTTAGTATCCGCATCCGCCCCGGCACGTAACAATTTTTTAACCACGCCCGGCGTATTGTAGCGGGCTGCAAACTACAGGGCCGTATACCCGGCGTTATCTACCGTGTTTACCGGAGCCCCGGCCGCCAACAAATGCATAAGTACTTCTTCCGACGGGTTATACCGCGCCGCCATCATCAAGGCCGTCTGTCCCGTCACATCAATAATAGACGGGTCTGCCCCCATTTGTAACAGGTGGCGAATCATCCCCTCATCATCGGTATGCCGAACGGCATAAAAAAGGGCCGTTCGCCCGGCTTTGTCGCGCGCGTTGAGGTTATCGGAACGGCGAATCATGCGCAAGACTCGTTGTTTTTCGGTTGCCTGTTCAAAAGAACGCATGAGTTTTGTCGCTCCGCGCTCGTCAGCAGCATTTGTGTGGTAACGGTACCAAAGCCCACTGCCAAAAAGTACCACAGCCGCCAGTAAAAATACGAATAAACTTTTGTTCATATTTGTATTGTAGCACTTTTTCGGCGCGGCTCACGCCAATTTGGTAAAATATAAGTAATCATTTACCAAACGAGGTTCTACTATGGCTGACAACACGCAAGCCCAACACAACAATTCTTTAGACGAAATTATCAAACAACGCTACGCGGAAGTAGACGAAATCCGCGGCATGGGCGTAATGCCGTATCCCAACCGTTGTGAAAAAACAATTTCCTGCCTGGGCGCTAAAAACGCCGAAGAAAATACCGAAGTCGCCACCGCCGGGCGCATCATCCAACTGCGCCTAATGGGCAAGGCCGCTTTTGCGCACTTGCGGGATTTTTCGGGCCGTGTGCAACTTTACATTGCCAAAGACCAACTGGGTGATGAGCCGTACCAATTCTTCAAAAAACATATCGCCGTGGGCGATTTTGTGCAAGTGAAAGGGCACATATTTGTTACCAAAACGGGCGAAAAAACAATTAAAGTTACGTCGCTTGGGTTACTGTCCAAAGCTATCCGCCCCATGCCGGAAAAATACCACGGCTTGCAAGATACCGAAGTTCGCTTCCGCAAACGCCACTTGGACTTAATTGCCAACGAAGAAGTAAAAGATATTTTCGTTAAACGCGCCAAAATCATTTCTTCTATCCGCGAAACATTAGACGAAAAAGGATTTTTGGAAGTAGAAACCCCCATTTTGAACCCGTCGTCCGGCGGTGCGATTGCGCGCCCGTTTGAAACGTACCACAACGCGCTCAAAATGCCGCTGTATATGCGTATTGCGTTGGAACTGCATCACAAACGTTTAATTGTGGGCGGGCTGGATAAAATTTATGAAATCGGGCACATGTTCCGCAACGAAGGCATTGATACCACCCACAACCCGGAATTTACCATGATGGAATTGTACCAAGCATATGGAGATGTCAATTCCATGGCCGATTTGTTTGATGAAATTTTAGGTAACGCCGCCAAAGCCATCGGCGCGGAAAAAGTGCAATTCCGCGGCTACGAAGTGGATTTGCGCCCGCCGTTTAAACGCCTTTACATTCCGCAAGCGTGGCAGGAAAAATTCGGGCGCGATATTCATGAAGTGTTAAACGGCCGCCAGTTTAACCGCGAAAAATTGGAAGAAGTCGCGCGCGAACAGGGCGTTAAATTTACGGAAAACGACAGCGACTCCGCCATCTTTGACGAACTCTTTGAGGGGAAATTACTTGCCGATTACCACAACCCGGTAATTGCGCTGGATTATCCTACCGCCGTCAGCCCGTTTGCCAAAACTAAACCGGGCGACCCGGAACTGGTGGAACGGTTTGAAGTGTTTGTGAACGGGCAAGAACTCGGCAACGCGTATACAGAACTCAACGACCCGGCCGACCAGTTGCAACGCTTGAAAGACCAAGCCGCCGCTAAGGCTGCGGCCAAAGGGGAAGATGCCGAAAATGCCGACATTTTGGACGCCGATTATATTGAGGCGTTGGAAAGCGGTATGCCGCCGACGGGTGGTACGGGCATCGGCATTGACCGGATTATTATGATGCTGACGGGGCAAGACTCTATTAGAGAGATTATCTTGTTCCCCACCCTTAAAAAGTTAGAAGAAGGTAAATAACAACGCTGAAAAATTTGCGTTTTAGGTACAACGCCATTAGGACGGCACTTGATGTAAAAACTGCTAATGTCCTAATGGCGTTTGCTATATAGTAAAATCTTCTTATTCAAACAAACTCATTAATCCCCAATACTCTTTGTATGTCTTTCCCATTACCTTATGACAAAACTTGCCGACATCACAATTCGTCCCGCACGAACGGCCATAGTAGGCCTCTTCACAAATCGTACGATGCTCATAAGAAGGGATACTGCCCTTCGTATCCAAATAATATACAAAACCCGTACATTTGTGTTCGCCGGTAGTAAAATAAGCAGATAATATAAAATTCCGCTGCACACCTATATTATATAGTGAAATTTCAAAATCATCAAATATTCTTGTTGCCTGAGAAACCAGAGAACCGTTGCAAGATGCTTCCCTAAATCCAACCGCAGTACCCCCGACATCTATATCTAACTCATCAAAAGAAGTGGGATATGCACCATTATGCAAATAATATACTTCTGCGGCTTGGGCTACGGAAGTAATCAGCGTTTGTAATTTGGCAGCGCGCGATTTCCAAACTGCTTTTTGATATTGCGGCAACGCTATCGCCGCGAGTATCCCGATAATTAAAACAACCACCAACAACTCAATTAACGTAAACGCTTTGACGTCTAAACGGCCTGTAAAACTACTTTTATTTTGCATATATATCCCCCCT
>JAKSPG010000003.1 GCA_024405075.1 Elusimicrobiaceae bacterium
CTTTGTGATGGACAATCACATTTTGGCTTACCCAAACGATAATGATGAGAGGCAAATTTTTTTCAAACAGGAGAATTTTATGAAAAACAAACAAGCATTTACGCTCATTGACTTATTAGTAGTGGTACTTATTATCGGTATTTTGGCGGCGGTAGCACTGCCGCAATATACGCTTGCCGTCAATAAAACCCGCTTTGCCAATTTGCGCAGTACGGCTACGGCGTTTATTAAAGCGTCCGAGGCTTACTATTTAGCCAACAACACCTGGCCCACTAATTTTGACGAGCTCGCCCTTGATTTGCCCGGCGGATTTACTATGAACAATGTGTCTGGCAACACCTGCGGTCACGATGCAAAAACGTATTGCTGTGTGATATCCCAGAATTCGAGTCGAAACCCCGCTGTGGTCTGCGGAAATAACGATTACACCTTTGCCTTTTATTCCATGTACCTTTCCAACACACGGGAAAACTATTGCGTGGCCAAAAACGATGACACAAAAGCCAGGCAATTGTGTAAGTCCGTAACAGGGAAAAATAGCCCTAGTCATGGTTGGGCCCTTCCTACCCCGGCAGGGAGCCAAGGCGAAACGAACGAATACTACTGGTATCTATTCTAAAATCTCCGTTTCTTCCTTGCGCAAGCACGCGGTAATTTCAAACTTGCAAGGGACGGACTTGTTTTCAGATTTGAGGATTTCGTAAGTAAACCCATAAACGTTACAGCGCGGTAATTTCAAACTAATTTGCGCCACAACGCGGCTTGCGCTTGCGCAGAATACTTTACGCGAACCGCCCTTTAGGGCGGAGGTATTTAAGCAAGCGCGTAACAAAGTTGTGGCACAAATTAGGAAGAAAGTACAGTTTGCGAAAGTGCTATAATATATTCATGGCAGATACACAAAGCGTAGTCAGCGACGTAAAACTATTCTTGGAACGGCTTAAAAAAGAAATGCCGGAGATTTTTGGTACTACGGAAAAATCTACCGACACAAACGGCAACGCCCCTGCGCCCAGTACCGCTAATAAGGTGCTATTTAACGGCGATTTATGCGAAGCACGAACCTATATCACCCCCGATCAAGAAGAAGGAGTGGCTTTTGACGGTACTGTTTTTCACATCTATCTAAAAAGCAAAGAAAGCGACCCCTCTGCCCTTGTTACGCAATATCTGCGCGACAAAGCCACCGAAATTCTGCCACAAAAAACCGCGAAATGGGCCACCGAAATCGGGGTGGAATATAACAAAGTTTTTCTAAAAGATCAACGCACGTTGTGGGCGAGTTGTTCGTCACAAAAAAATATCAATTATTCTTACCGCATTATTAAAATGCCACTTGTGGTGCAAGATTATTTAGTGATTCACGAATTATGCCATTTGCGGTTTATGAATCATGGGCAGGAGTATTGGGAACTGGTCGGCAAGTTTAGCCCCGACTACAAACTTCACCGCCGATGGCTCAACGAACATAAAGACGCTGTTTTTGAAGATATACACATCACCTTACCACCGGAAGAAATGCCGAACGAGTCCCCCCATAATTAGCCGAGTTTTGGACTTGCTAATATACAATAAGTGATACTACGGCACTGAGTACCAGCACGCCAATCGGCCCTACTTTGCGCGAAAAAACTAACAGAAAAGCACCTATAAAGAAAATGACACTTTTGTAATCTGTAAAATTTTCGCGGTTGCACAGCACCAGGGTGGCGGCGGCTATTAAGCCGACTACCGTCGGGCGCAGCACCGCCAACACGCCTTGCACTCGCGCTGAACTCTTGTTTTTAAGCAAGTACTTGCCCAACCATAACATAAGTAAAAACGACGGTAAACACACCGCCAGCGTAGCCGCCGCCGCGCCCCACACATCCCCCGCGGCCGCATAACCCGTGTACGTGGCCATGTTGATACCCACTGGGCCGGGCGTTACTTGACTAACGGCTACCACATCGGTAAATTGGGCGGTTGTCAGCCAATGGTTTTTGAAAACAACTTCGTTTTGGATAAACGAAATCATCGCATAACCGCCGCCAAAATTAAAGACCCCAATCTTAAAAAACGTAATAAAAAGCCGCAAGTAAATCATGGGTTCCTCCGACGGGAAACATGCCAATAGCCGTATACTCCGGCCGCCAGCACCATATAAACCGGCGACACGTGCAGTAGCCACACCAAAACCGCCACCACCGCGGGCCACCACAACGTTTTTTGGTTGATACCCGCCGCGCGAGCCAGCCGGAAAACCGGCACCGCAATCAACGCTACTACCGCCGGACGAACGCCCTTAAAAATACGGTTGACGAGTGGATTTTCCTGGTATGTTTGGAAGAATAAAGCAAGCAGCAAAATAATGATAAACGACGGCAACGCCACCCCCAACGCCGCCCAAAAACTGCCCCAGGCACGGGCCCGCTTATACCCCACCAAAATAGCTACGTTAATAGCCATAATCCCCGGAGCGGCTTGCGCCACCGCCACCGTATCCAAAAAATCACGGCGGCTCAAACAAGCGCGTTTGTCTACCAGTTCTTGTTCCATTAGCGGGAGCATCGCGTAGCCGCCGCCCAACGTGAACAAGCCGATTTTGGCAAATACGTAAAACAGCGAAAGCAATTTCATATTTCTATTTTACTATTTCGTTACTTGAGTTTTAACAACTCACTTTCGGTTAGTTTTAATCCGCGCGCAATCTTGCGGATGTTCAAAAGAGCCAGGTTGCGCTCTCCACGTTCCACGCCGCCCATATAGGTGCGGTCCAGGCCGATTTCTAAGGCAAAATCTTCCTGGGAAAACCCGGCCGCTTTACGAAGGACCCGCACGCGCGCGCCAAAGGATTGTAAGTATTTTTTATCTTGTTTGGAGTAGGTATTTTTCATACATAAAAAATACCTGTTTGACTAATATAAGTACACGGACTATAAGTATCATTTTATGGTATAATGATTTAACAAAAAGGAGGATTCCATGACGAAAGGATTTACCTTAATTGAATTGTTGGTGGTGGTACTTATCATCGGCATATTGGCGGCGGTGGCTCTGCCACAATACCAGAAAGCCGTGGAAAAAAGCCGTATGGTTGAGGCGATCATCCTGGTAAAAAAAATCGCTGAAGCCCAAAATCTTTTTTTTATTGCAAACGGTAGATATGCAACATTTGAAGAAATGGATGCCCTAGACATTGAAATCCCCAACACCGGAACCGTAAGCTACGGCGGCCAGAACAGATTGCTCACCAAAGATTTTATCTATACCTGCCAGGGAACAGCTACGGGAGAAATTGCCCTGGCACAACGCGTCCCTTTAGGTAGCAAGTATTATATAAGGATTGTTTCCAATAATATAAATAAAATTCGTTGTGTCTCATATACCACCGCCTCATCGGTACAGAAAAAACTCTGTGATGAGCTAAACCAACAAGGTTCTTTTTAGTACACCGCCCCAAAGAATAGTTCTGTAAAAGTTTGAGTTTGCGGGGCATAACGTATAGAGACAGAAGCGAAGCATACGCAGGAAAGTACGTGAGGGGCAAGTCGGCGGCTAGGCGCACAAATGTGACAAACTTATTTTATCCAACCTTCCGCTTTAGCGTAATTGTAAATACCGTTGTAAATACCCTGCGCCATGTTCTTCTGCACTTTACTTTGCGTCAACCGCCCACGGTCTTTTGGGCTACTGATAAAACCCATTTCCACTAAAATTGCGGGACTTTGTACCCCTTTTAATACGTAGAAATTGGCCTGGCGCACGCTATCATGTTGACTTACGCCGATACCAATGCCCGGTTGCTTATACACCGCATTGCGCACATAACCGGCCAGTTTGGAGCTTTCGTTAATATATTCGTTTTTGGCAAGCGACTGTAACAGCGCGTCCACAAAATTGTAGTGGACTTCTTCGTACTGCATGGCTTCGTTTTCCAGGGCGGCGGTTTCAGCGGCTTCTTTATCGGATGCTTTCTCGGAGCGGAAGTAGACCTGAAACCCGTTAGCTTGTTTATTTTTAGAGGCGTTCGTATGCACCGACACAAACAAATCGGCCTTAAACGTATTGGACATTTTAGAACGGTCCGACAAGGGAATAAACGAATCGTTTTCGCGCGTGATTTTTACTTCAAACCCACCTTTTTTTAATAACTTAAAAAGCTCTTTGGAAACCCCTAAATTTAAATCTTTCTCCCGCACGCGCGAGCGCACCGCACCGGGGTCCTTACCGCCGTGCCCCGGGTCCACTACGATACGCATTTTTTTATGTGCGGCCGAAACAACCGGGACGGGGGCCGGCTTAACAACCGGTTGCGGCTGGGCGGCTTTCATCGTGGGGGTTTCGGTCTTCATGACCGTTTTCGCCGCCGCCGCGGTAAGTGGAATTGCTTCAGAATCATCGGATTGCGCTAAAACAGACGGGGGAGGAATCTCCGCAGCCGCTTCTTTTACCGGAGCGACTGTTTGCGATTGTTGAGGGGCGGCAGGCGCCTTGGCCGCCGGCAACGGGCCCAGTTCGTTTTTCCCTACACGCAAGAAAATTTTTCCGCCATTTTCTTCCACTTTCCACACACGGCCGTTCTTGCCCAAAATAACTTGCACCTGGGCTTGTTCGCCGCTTTGGTGGATAGACACGGAAGAAACAAAATCCGTTTTCAGCCGGAAAAACTCATCGCGTTTTATAACCGCCTGCGGGAAGACAACCTCCACCGTGTGCGCGTTAGGCGCTTGTGCCTTCCAGGTAACGGGTTTGGAAGCACGAAATACCAGGCGATCCTCTTGCGCGGTTAATTCCTGCTCCAGCCGTTCCACATCAAACGGACGTTCCACCACAAATTGATTTTGCGAGAAAGAAATGTTTTTTCCCACCGCCCGTGTGAATTCCGGCCGCAGGAAAAAAGAAACCGGCACCAGCACCGTCCCGGCTCGTGTAAGGACCGGGCCGTCCAGCGTAACAATTCTTGCATTGATAACAACTTCTGGCGAGTTGTCAGTAAAAATAGCATAGAACCCGCGTGCCGTTACTTTGGCCTGTTTAGAACGTGCAAACAACGTAACGCCCGCGCCGAATTTGCGGGCCGCCTTCTGCACGTCTACATACGTAGTGCCGTTTTGAACGAGCGCCTGCGCCGAACCTTTGTCCTGCCCGGAAAGGAGAAACGACACCTTATCCGCGCACCAACCGGTCCACGGCCATAGCACGCACACTAATAGAATCCCAACAGTTCGTACTAACCGGTTCATAAGTTCTGTTACCGGGGCCAGCAAGCCCACTATTCCAAAACGATTTTATAATCTTCCCAAGCCAGTTGAGGGTCCGCCTGGATTTTAAGCGAACGATGGATATTTTGTTCAATATCGCTCTGACGCTGCTTAATAGCTTCGGCCAACGTGGGGTGCAATACCACCCGCAAGTTACCACCGGGGCGACCGTTCGTCAAATCGTAAATTTCGCGCTGGATTTTGATGCGCATACTCTCGGCCGATAGCACGCGGCCCGAGCCGTGGCACTGCGGGCATTCTTCGCTAATGAAACTGCCCGTACTGGCACGTTTGCGCTCGCGCGTCATTTCCACAAGTCCTAAACGCGTAATAGGCAAGATGCGGATTTTGGCCCGGTCGCCACGCACCGCCTTGGCCAACGCTTCCACCACCCGGTGGCGGCTGGAAGCCTTGCGCATGTCAATAAAATCAATTACAATAATCCCGCCGATGTTGCGCAAGCGCAGTTGGTGGGCAATTTCCTGCGCGGCTTCAATGTTCGTCTGCGTGACGGTTTCTTCCTGCGATTTACTGCCCGTAAATTTGCCGGTGTTTACATCAATCGCACACAACGATTCCGCTTCCTGAATAATAATACTTCCACCGTTGGGAAGCGGCAATTTAATTTTGCGCAGGTTATCAATTTCCGGCTCCACGTTATAGGCTTCAAAAATCGGCGTTTTGCCGGAGTAGAGTTTGACGCGGTCCGCTAACTCCGGCGAGTTTTTGGTAACGAAATCCAACACACGTTCGTGGTCTTTTTTATTATCTAACAAATATACTTTGGCATTTTCGGACAGGACATCCCGCGCTACTTGCAGGACAGCGTCCATATCCTCGTGCAACAACCGGGGCGAGCGGGACGATTCAAACTTTTTAACAATGGATTGCCATTGGCGGTAGAGGTATTTTACTTCGCGCTCCAGCTCATCTTTGCTGGCTTCTTCCGCTTCCGTGCGTACAATGCACCCCATACCGTTTAGGTGCTTGGCAGCCAAATCTTGCATGATTTCGTTGAGTTTGTGGCGTGCTTCGGAATCTTCAATATGTTTAGACACACCTACAAAACTTTGGTGCGGCGTAAGTACCAGGTAACGACCGGGTAAGGTAACGTCCATGGTTACCTTCATCCCTTTGGTGCTAATTGCGTCTTTGACAACTTGCACCATCACTTCCTGGCCTTTGTGAAGGGCTTTATCAATGTTTTTCTTATCGCCGCCGATAACGTCGGAAATATATAAATAGGCGTTTTTCTCGTAGCCGATATTTAAAAATGCGCTGGAAATACCGGGCAACACGTTTTCTACCGTGCCTTTGTAGATGTTGCCCACAATGTTTAGTGCACCGCGGCGTTCCCACAACAACTCGTTGACGCGGCCGTCCTCTAAAATGGCAATGCGCGTTTCTTCAAAAGACGTGTTTACCAATACTTCCACGCTGGGCATTTCTTCTATATTTTTACTCATGTTTAAATCCTCGCTTGGGCGAAAAGCCCCCTGTTTAAATAGGATGCAACGCTCCTTGCGTATCCTTCCAACATATTTCTTGCCGTATAAAAATAATTCCTCGCTCGGTAAAAGGGTCCTGTTGCGCGGGGACGGCAACACCCAGCCACGCCCCAATCACCCATTGCGGCGGCACCCACTGCCCGTTTACTCTAACCAGCGTAAGCGCCACTTCCTGCTCGGATACAGTACTGGCTTCCATCAGGCAGGGAGCGATGTTTTTCTCGCGCATTTCCCCGCTGGGAACCTGTACCAAAACTGTCTTCTTTTCTGCTTCAACAACCCAATCTTCTATCTTCCGCCCGGGTAAATTCCACGGGGAAAAATCCCCTTTTACCCGGTACCTGACGGCGGCTGCCAGGTTCTGCACGGAAGGCAACGCGTAAGGGACCCGGGCTACTTGCAATAACTCCAACCCCGCCGGGGCGGCCTGCAATAACTGCCCGCGTACCTGCTCCTCGCTGCGTGCTTCACGCAGATAAATGTCCACGTACTCACGTTCCGCCCGCTGTCCTGGTGCGGGTTCCGGCCCGTAGGCAAGCCGCGGCCAATTTGGATTAATCGCGGCCGGCTCGTAGGGTAGCCCGGAAGCAAGTACCATTTTACGTACCGCCTTAAAAACATTTGTATCTGCCGCGGCCGATTCGGCTACGCGCAGTACTATACGCATTTTATAAATTTTTGCTTTATTTATCATCTTTTTTACGCTCTAAGCCGCCGGGCATATATAGATTGTACCACACCCAGTGCCCATAAACTAGCCACCAGGTTAGAGCCGCCATACGATATAAACGGCAGCGGAATACCCGCCACAGGCACAATGCCTATGAGCATGCCGAAATTAACCAGCATATACGTAAAAAACATGCCAAAAATACCCGAGCAAACTAAATACCCGTAGCGGTCCCCCGACATGTACGCAATAGATAAAATGCGCCATAACACCAGCAAATACAACCCCAACACGCCCAGCGTACCCCATAGGCCAAGTTCTTCCCCCACCACCGCTAGAATAAAATCGGTGTGCCGCTCGGGTACGAATCCCAACCGCGATTGCGTGCCGGAAAAAAGTCCTTTGCCCACAATACCGCCCGCCCCCATAGCAATTTGGGCTTGTAGCACATTATATCCGGCACCTTGCGGGTCGGATTTAGGAGCAAGGAAAGTTTCCACGCGTTTGCGTTGATGAGGTTTCATTTGATGTTCCACCACCATAGCCCCAGCTAACCCCGCCAATACCACCAACGTGGCTAACACAAAATAGAAAGACGGCAAGAAAATACGAAATTGCTTGAACAGCCACCAGGCCCCGTAGCCCAACAGGGCAATTAGTACCGCAAAACCCGCCATATACCACCCGTTATGCGCCAGACCGTAAAATACTTTTATAAGGGGATAATCCAGCAAATCCGGGTGGAGGTAGATGTACGTCCAGGAAATAGTAAAAAAACCCGCCACCGCAGCAAAAAGCACCGCCAAACCCAAGTAAAACGCATTTGCCCCGGTGCAGTACAGTAAGATAAACAAAGCGGGCAGTGTAATTACTACGGACGAAAAATCCGGTTGCATCATGATAAGCCCGAAAATAGGTAAAAGCAGTAAGCTTAGCCAGAACAAGGTAGGTACTTCGCGAATACGCGCACCGCGCCTATCCAAAAATGCGGCGGCCACCAAAATAGTACACACACGGCAAATTTCAGAAGGTTGCATAGAGAAAAACGGCAACACAAACCACGAGCGTGACCCACGCTGATACGAGCCAAACAACAGCACTCCTACCAACAAAATTAGAATAAACCCGTACAGGGCTTTCCACTGTTCGTCATAAATTTGGTAATTAAAACTCCACCCCATTAAAAAAGCCACCGTTCCGATAGGAAGTGCCAAAAAGTGCGTACGCACCACCGGGTTAGAAAAAGAAACACTGTTTACCGCCGACATGATACACAACGCCCCCAATGCCACCAGCGAAGCCGCGGCAAAAAGCAAGATATAATCTAATCGGCGCCGGCGTCCGGAGCTGACCTGCTGTACATTAAGCATGTGTTTCTCCTCCTAAAAGTTCATCATAATCAGCTTGAGATTTGGCCTTCGGTGCATGAGCCGGATTGTTAAAATACGCTTCCAACATTTCGCGCGCAATCGGCCCGGCCGCCGAGCTACCACCTTCACCAAATTCCACAAATACCGCCAGCGCGATGGATGGCTCCTCCCCCGGGTAGGCGGCAAAAGCCATAAACCAGCCATGATCAGCCCCGTGCGGATTTTGCGCCGTACCGGTTTTGCCATATACGTCTAACCCGCGCAAACGCACCCGGGCGGCCGTACCGGTATCCACGGTATGTTTGAGAGCTTTAAAAAGTGTGTCGTACGTTTCCGGTTTTAAATCGGCGTGTTGCAAAACGACCCGTTCACCTACTTGTTTCGTTTTACCTGTTTGGTTGCTGACAATTTTTTCTACGTAGTACGGTTTATACACATTACCGCGGCTGGCAATGGCCGCTGCGAACTGGGCCAGTTTAATCGGCGTAACCAACAACTCACCCTGGCCGATAGATAGGTTCAGCGTGTCTCCGATAAACCAATACGTCTTGTTACGTGCGCGGCGGGTAGGGCCGTAAAGATTACCGGCTTTTTCGCCTGGCAAGTCAATTCCTGTTTGGCGGCCGAACATAAACATACGTTGCACCCGCTCAATAGCGGCCGCACCGATTTGCGAAGCTACTGCGTAAAAATACACATCGCACGAGTGGCTCATCCCATCAAAAAAGTCCATGGGGCCGTGCGTACCCCAACATTTGAACACCCGCGGGCCGGAATCGTATTTGCCGGAACAATAAACCTTACGGTTTACATCCAGCGTACCGCTTTCCAGCGCGGCCGCGCCAGTAATTATTTTGAAGGTGGAGGCCGGCGGATACACCCCTTGAATAGCTAAATTATATTCGTTTATTTTTTGAGTGGCATCACCGAAGTCTTCTTCGCTATAGGGTACAAAAATGTTCGGGTCGTACGCCGGGGCACTGGCCATGGCCAATACCGCCCCCGTGCGCGGATCCAGCGCGACGGCTGCCCCACGTCCGGTTTTAGATTTTTTAAGTCCTTCTTCGGCCGCTTGCTGTACAGCAAAGTCCAGCGTGAGGTATACGTCACTGCCGGCAGCCCATTTTTTATCTTCAATAATGCTTTTTACACGACCGCGGTAATCTACTTCCAAATATACACCGCCGTCCTTGCCTTTTAAATCTTGTTCAAATTTTTTCTCTATGCCGTTTTTGCCGATCTTGCTCGTCAAGCGATATCCTAATTTCACGTCGCGTTTACGCCACTGTCTTTCGTCCATGCTACTTAAATATCCTAATAAGTGGCTGGCCAGCGAACCGTACGGATAACTGCGTTTGGTTTCTTCAATAAGGTACATGCCGGGATAATAAAATTGCAATTCCTGCAAAGCAACTGTGCTTTTGGTAGATAAATTTTCGGCCAGTAGGGTGGCTTTCCCGCTGGCGGCCCCGGCGCGGAGTTTCTCCAGCAGTTTTTCCTCCGGTAAGTGCAAGCGGGTGGCAAAATCGCGAGCGAGTTGTTCCAGATATTGCGGATCTTTATTCCCACCCAAATAATACAAGCCAAATGCAGGTACGTTGGAAGCGATTGCTACGCCATCAGCCGTAAAAACGCGGCCGCGCGGCGCCGTTTGGTAGATAATTTGTGTGCGATTACGCTCCGCCATTTGCAAGTACGCATTGTGCCGCAACACCTGGATATCCACCAGACGAAGCGCAATCAACCCGCCCGTAACGGCGGCAATCGTCATCATGATTTTTAAACGCGGATTGAAAAAAATGCGTGTAACTGCCATAACTTTCCTTTACAGGCGAGAAGGTGCGGTTTCCTCGCCCCATACACGGCGTACCAACCAAAACACAAACGGAGCAAAGAAAGTTCCTACTACCGCCCCGCCTAATAAACTCCACAAACCGGGCCACTGGGAAAACGACGTAAACCACGCCACCAGCAAACTGTTAGAAATACCCACCGTACACGTCAGCAAAAATACGGTGACCATTTGCGGCACAACGGCTTCAAAATCAATACGTTCGCGCAGCGCATACACCGCGCACGCCGCCAACGTCAACAGAAAAGCATTGTTGCCAAATAAGCGCGCACCAAAAAAATCTAAAAACAACCCACTGAAAAAAGCGACCAAATACCCAGCTTCCAATGGGACAATCGTGCACATAGCAATAGCAAACACAAGCATCATGTTTACACTCAGTCCGCAAAACGAAAAGAACGTAGCAAAAGCCCAATGGCACACAGTCCCCAGCACAAATAAAAAAATTAGTTTGAACGCTTTGTAAAACATATTATTTCCGCCCCCGACGTGAAATAACAAATAGTTCCTTCACCGCGGCCGAACGGACCTGCGGTTCCACTTCAATCGTTTGAGCCGTTTGGAAACTGGAATCTTCCCGCACGGCCCGCACCTGCCCGACCAAAATTCCCGCCGGGAAAATACTGCTGGTAGCAGAGGTAAAAACTTTATCTCCCTTTTCCACTTGCGTAAGCAGCGGAATATATTTAACCCGTACCGGGTGCACACCGCCGCCTACCAAAAGGCCTTCCTCCTGGCCGCGTTCCAACATAACAGCAGCCGAGAAATCTTCATCGCGCACCAGTAATACTTTAGAGGTATTCTCCGTTACTTCTATCACAACGCCGGCCAGTCCTTCCTGCCCGTCTTCCAACGATAATACAGCACTTCGTTCTTCAATGCCGTCAGCCGACCCTTTGTCAATAATGACGGTATTCCACTGACTCGGTTCGCGGTAAGCGACGCGTGCCCACACACCCGTCCACGGGTGTACTGGCTCTACTTGCAAGAGGGCCGCCAAACGTTCGTTCTCCCGAAAAACCGTTTCGGCCTGCGCCGCAAGCAGGTTATTCATTTCAATTTGCTGTTTTAAGGTATAATTTTCCTGATGAGCGCGCAATAGTTCCTGCACGGTTTGGTGTACACCGCCGGCATATTTGACGGCACTGTGCGCCGCGCGCACCTGCGGGATAAACACGTACGACAAAACCGCCTTAACGGATAGCACAAATCCCTCCAACGGCAAAATCATTAATAGAAACGAAATCGTCAAAAGCAGCACCGGGAACCACACGGAGCGTTTCCCAATAGCAGGAAGTGGTTTTTTAGAAGGTCTTTTTTTACGTAAACTCATACGGTATAATTATCTCATGAAATGCTTTTTTAAGCAGAAAGCGGACACGGCCTTACAACAGGCTGTGTCCGCCCTAAATTAACGCACAGACAAGTTAAAAAGTTTTCCCGCGTGAACCAAAAAAGCGAGAACCTTTTTCGTTTAACTGTTCCAAAAACTTGCCCGTTCCCAGTGCCACACAGCTAAGCGGATCCGCGGCGCGGTGCACGGGAATATCGGTTTCCTTACGAATAAGTTCGGTAATTCCCCGTAAAAGGCTGCCACCACCGGCTACTACCAGGCCCCGGTCTACCAAATCGGCGGCCAATTCCGGCGGAGTTTCCTCCAGCGTGCTCTTAATAACGTCCAAAATCAAGCGCACCGGCTCCATTAAAGCCTGACGGATTTCTTCCGAGGTTACCGTAAGCGTACGCGGTAAGCCCTGGGTTTGGTCGCGCCCTTTGACTTCCATGGATTTTTCTTCTTTTAACGGATATACCGACCCTAAATTAATCTTTACTTCCTCGGCCGTGGTTTCGCCGATGATCAAGTTGTATTTTTTGCGGAAATATTGCACGATGCACTCGGTTAGTTCGTCGCCGGCGACATCAATGGATTTAGCTACCACCATACCGCCTAGCGAAATAACCGCCACTTCCGTTGTTCCGCCACCGATATCTACAATCATGCTGGCGTGCGGCTCGGCAATGGGTAAATCGGCCCCCATGGCCGAAGCCATGGGTTCCTCAATCAAATACACTTCCCGCGCGCCGGCTTGGCGGGCGGCATCATCTACGGCGCGGCGTTCCACACCCGTAATGTCCGAAGGGATTCCGATTACAATGCGAGGACGTAACAGACTGCTGCGGCTGTGTACTTTGCGGATAAAGTAACGAATCATTTCCTGGGTAACTTCAAAATCCGCAATGACGCCGTTTTTCATCGGGCGTACAGCTACAATGTTGGCAGGCGTGCGGCCCAGCATCTGCTTGGCTTTAGCGCCTACGGCCTTTACTTCACCTGTCTCTCTCTCTACGGCAACCACGGACGGTTCCCGCAGCACAATGCCCTTGTCTTTGACGTAAATCAGGCAGTTGGCTGTACCGAGGTCCATCCCCAGGTCCGAAGAAAAGAGCCCTCCCAGATAGTCTATTACCATCGTTCGCCTCTTAGTCTACGAGTTTAATAATCGCAACTTCTGCGTTGTCCCCTTGGCGAAGGCCTGCGCGGTAAATGCGGCAGAACCCGCCGGGGCGGTTGGCGTAGCGTGCTGCTAAAACTTCAAATAATTTCTTGCAGGCAGCAGCGTCTTTAAGCGTTTCTTTAGCGGCGGCCATATTGTTGGCTTTGGCTAATGTAATTAAACCTTCCACTACGCGGCGGACTTCTTTGGCTTTTTGCACAGTCGTTTTGACTTCTTCGTGCAAGATAATGCTGGTAGCCATGTTGTTAAGCATCGCCTTGCGGTGGGACGCGGTTTTGCCCAGCTTCCGGTATCCGGTATTTTTAATCATACGTAAACTACTCCTTAAATTTTCATGCCCAGAGAAAGATTCATCTCGGCCAGTCTTTCCTTAATTTCGTCCATGGATTTGGCCCCGAAGTTCTTGATCATTTTCAAGTCATCTTCGGTCATTTTGATCAAATCGCGTACCGTGTTAATGTTTTCCGATTTGAGGCAATTGATGGAGCGGGAAGACAGTTCAATAAACTCAATGGATTGGCTGAGCAACTCCTCTTGTTTGGAATTGGCAGGAGCCGCACCGGCGGCTGCTACAGCAGCCGGTTCTTCCACGGCTTCGTCGCTTTGGGTGGCTACGCAACCTTCTTCGCCTTCAATGGTGAAGATGTGTAGCGAACCAGACAGCAACACCGCCGCGCGGTGAAGCGCGCGAGCCGGTTCCAACGTACCGTCCGTGGTGATTTCCAAAATCAGGCGGTCATAGTCGGTTTTCTGTCCGACGCGGGCCGGTTCTACGTCGTAGTGCACCTTAACAATCGGCGAGTACAACGCATCTACCGGAATGAACCCGGCCGGGCGTTGGGTTTTGGCCAATTCTTCAGCGGGCACATATCCTTTGCCGCGGGTAATTTCAATTTCCATGTCCAGCGAACCCCCCACTTCCAGCGTCGCCAAGACGAGGTCTTTATTGACAATTTCCACGCCGTCAATTTCTTCAATATCGCCGGCCGTTACAACACCCGGTTTGGAAGCATGCAACCGCAAATATTCGCGGGTCTTGCCTTCCATCTTAACACGCAAGTGCTTTAAGTTGAGCAATATGTTAATCACGTCTTCGCGCACGTTCGGAATTGCGCTAAACTCGTGCACAGCCCCGGAAATACGCACAGCACTGACGGCCGCCCCTTCCATGCCGGAAAGCAAAATCCGGCGCAAGGAGTTGCCCACCGTGTGGCCGTAACCGCTTTCGTACGGTTCGGCAATGAATTTGCCGTAGAAGTCGGACGCGGTTTTTTCTTCTAACTGAATATTACGAGGAAGGACCAATTCATTTAAAGCCATGTAAGCCTCCAAACTATTATTTAGAATAGTATTCTACAATGAGCTGCTCATTGACAGGGTAGGACATTTCCGCTCTGTCGGGCCACCGTAACAATTTGCCGGTCATCTTTTCGCTGTCGTATTCCAAAAAGCTCGGGCGTTGGTTGCGTTTTTCCGCTTCCGTTAAGCCTTGTTTGACCATAGCGTTTTCCGCCAAGGCTTTATCCAAGGTTACTTTGTCCCCGATGCGCAGTTGGTAAGACGGCACGTTGACGGCTTTACCATTGACCGTTACATAACCGTGCAACACTAACTGGCGAGCTGCTTTCAAGGAAACGGCAAACCCCAACCGGCGCACGACGTTATCCAAGCGGGTTTCCAATTTCTTCAAGAAGTTTTCACCCGTTTGACCTTCCGCTTTCGCGGCGGCGTTAAACAAATTGTGGAACGGAATTTCCGACATGCCCGATTGCAATTTGGCTTTTTGCTTTTCTTGCAAGCGGATACCGTATTCGGAAACTTTCGCTTTGCGTACTTTGCCGCCGCGTTTGGTAGCAGCAGCTAATTTATCCATGACGCAATTGGTGTAGCATTTCGTCCCTTTGAGGAACAATTTGCAATCTAATTTTCTGCATTTTTTGCAGCTGGGTCCTGTATATCTAGACATAAAAATTATACTCTCCTGGCTTTAGGCGGTCTGCATCCGTTATGCGGGATGGGGGTAATGTCTTTAATGGAAGACACGATAAGTCCGGCTTGTTGGACGGCACGCACGGCCGTTTCACGGCCTTGGCCCGGGCCACAAACTTTCACGGCCACTTCGCGCATACCCAAAGCGTAGGCTATTTCAGCCGCCTTGTTGCTGGTAATTTGCGCCGCAAACGGGGTAGATTTCTTGGTGCCTTTAAAGCCGTGAGAACCGGCCGTAGACCACGCCACCGTATTGCCCTTGTCGTCCGACACGGTTACGATGGTGTTATTAAACGAGCAATAAATATGTACCACCCCAAAAGCGGGAGCTTTGGTGTTTTTCTTTTTTGCTTTCGCCGCGGGCGCTTGCGCCGGGGCGGCTACTGTTTCTTTTTCTTCTGCCATAGTAAATTCCTTCTACAAATTATTTGGTTTTGGAACCCACGGTTTTTCTTCTGCCGCGGCGGGTTCGGCTGTTGGTTTTGGTGCGTTGGCCGCGTACGGGCAAGTTGCGGCGATGACGCTGGCCCCGATAGGAGCCGATTTCAATCGTGCGGTGAATATTTTGTGCAACTTCACGGCGCAGTTCGCCTTCCACTTTGTATTCTTTCTGCAAAATGGTGTTGAGCAAACCGGCTTGCTGTTCGGTCAAATCTTTCACGCGGGTAGCGGGGTCAATTTGGCCGGCTACTTTTGCAAGCACTTCTTTGGCGTTTTTCTTGCCGATGCCGTAGATGTATTCCAACGCGACATCAATTCTTTTGTTTTTCGGTAAATCAATACCTGCGACTCTAGCCATATTCTTCTAAAACTCCTGTAAATTAACCTTGGCGTTGTTTGTGTTTGGCAACTTCACACACCACACGGACGACGCCGTTACGTTTAATGATTTTGCATTTCTGACATATCTTTTTGACACTGGCTCTGACTTTCATTTATTTCTCCCTATAAGTTATTCTGCCGCGGGTCAAATCATACGGAGATAACTCCAATTTGACGCTGTCACCGGGAAGAATTCTTATATGATGAACTCTCATCTTGCCGGATATGTGCCCCAGAATTACTTTGCCGCCCGGTATTTCAATTTTGAACATCGCGTTAGGCAACGCTTCCAGGACCTTACCCTCAACTTCTATCTTATCACTCATACAACTCCGAGTTCGGATTAAATTACCAGAACAAACACCCCGCGTTTTATCCGACCAAACGCGCAGATGCCTTATTCAAAAGCAGTGAGTATTTCACTGCCGTTAGCGGTAACGGCTACCGTGTGTTCAAAGTGGGCTGCATAACTACCGTCCAGCGTGACCACCGTCCAACCGTCGTCCAACTCCCTGACTTTATAACTACCCGCAGTCAACATAGGCTCAATCGCGAGCGTCATCCCTGCTTCCAACACCGGGCCTGTACCCGGTTTGCCGAAGTTAGGAATGCTCGGTTCTTCGTGCATATTGCGGCCAATTCCGTGCCCGCAATAGTCACGTACAACACCCATGTTATGTTGCTTGGCAAAAGTTTCCACCGCGTGCTGCGCGTCGCCGAGACGGCGGCCGGGTTTGATTTGCCCGATGGCTTTGTATAACGATTTTTTTGTTACGTCCATCAATTGTTGGGCTTCCTCAGAAACTTTTCCCACGCCGAGGGTGATTGCGGCATCTGAACAGAAACCGTCAAGGCGGGCTCCTGTATCTATACTAACGATATCACCACTCTTTAATATTCTATCTTTTTTTGGGATTCCGTGCACGACTTCTTCGTTTACCGAAGCGCAAATGCTGCCCGGAAACCCGTAATAGCCCAAGAACAGCGGCGTCGCCCCGAAAGAACGGATTGTCTTTTCGGCGGCTTGGTCCAGCTCCAGCGTGGAAATGCCGGGTTTAACTAACTCGGTCATTTTTTTAAGCACGGCCGCGGTTACTTTTCCGGCGGCGCGCATACGCTGTAATTCTTGTTCGTTTTTTACTTCTATCATACTTACTTTTGGAGGATTTTTGAAATATCCTCAAAAACTTTTTCCGGCGTTTGATTGCCGTTTACTTCTACATACTTCCCGCCGGCCTGATAGTATTCTTTAACCGGCAGTGTGCTTTGGCGGTATACTTCCAAACGGTGGGCGGCGCGCTTACACGTATCGTCCGGCCGAGTGTATAATTCGCCCCCGCAAGACGGGCATTTTTCAGGCGGATTTTTCAAATCTACACTTAAAATAGCCCCGCATTTTTTGCATTGACGGCGCGAACAAATGCGGTTGATTACTTCTTCTTGCGGCAAATCAATCATGATCACATGCGTAATGGAACGTCCCAAGCGTTGCATCATTGCATCCAACGCTTTAGCTTGCGGAACGGTGCGCGGGAAACCGTCAAAAATGATACCTTTGTCTGTATCCTTGACGATTTTTTCCAGCATTTCCACCATCATTTCGTCAGGTACTAAATTGCCTTGATTGACAATCAGCCCCAACTTGTTGCCCAGTTCGGAACCGGAAGCGATTTCCGCCCGGAGCACATCTCCGGTAGAAATGTGAGCCAACTCAAACGCTTTTACTAATTTGACCGATTGTGTTCCTTTCCCGGCCCCCGGACAACCCATTAGCACAATGTTCATAAAATTTTCTCTAAACATCCAACTTGATAGTTTGAAGAATTTTGCTCTTGTGCTAGGCGCCTAGCCGCGAAGCTTACTAAGCTAAGCGAGCGGCGTAGCAACACCGCACAAGAGCATAAATTACCAAACTATTGGCCGACGTTGAACCAGCGCCCCTTAATGCGTTTGGACCCTTTCATCAACGGCTCATAGTTACGCGCCAGAAGGTGCGCTTGCACCTGCCCAACGGTATCCAACGCCACGCCGACTACGATGAGTAGCGCGGTACCGCCGAAGTAAAAGTCTACGTTAAAGTAGGAGCGGAAAAAATCCGGCAGTACGGCAATTAAGCATACAAAGATGGGACCACAGAACGTCACACGGTTCATGACCCACTCAATGTAGTTTTTGGTCGGCTCACCAGGGCGAATGCCCGGGATAAAGCTGCCGCTTTTCTTCATGTTATCGGCTAAATCGGACGGGTTAATCGTCATAGAATTATAGAAATAACAGAAGAAAATAATCAGCGCCGAGAACAACACCATGTACCACACACTGTTGTGGTTCATCAAGCTGACCATTTTTTGCGCCCAGGCCGCTTCCTGGTTGAAGCTGGCAAGCGTTAGCGGCAACGAGATAACGGACGAAGCGAAAATCACCGCGATTACACCGCTTTGGTCAATTTTAAGCGGGAAATTGCTGGCATGTCCGCCGTGCGGTTTGTTGCCGATTTGGCGGTTGGGGGGTTGTAACGGAATATGGCGTTAGGCTGTTTCCAACCATACTACCAATGCCGTAATAACAGCGGCTGCCAGGACGATGACACACATCATAAAGAAGTCCATTTCGCCGGTGGATACGCGTTCTTTCAATTCCCACAACGCACTGGGCAAGCGGTCCACGATACCCGCAAAAATGATCAGCGAGATACCGTTTCCGACGCCTTTTTCGGTAATTTGTTCACCCAGCCACATCACAAACATCGTACCGGCAGCTAAGGTGATTACCGTGGTAACAAAAAATAGAACCGACGGGTTCACTACCGCCGATACACCGTTCGCTCCTTCCACGCGGGAAATAGCAAACGTCATCATAGAGCCTTGCAACAAAGCTAGGAACAGTGCAAAAATACGGGTGATCTGGTTTTCTTTTCTTCTGCCGGATTCCCCTTCTTTGTGCATGCGATCCAGTGCCGGGAAAATATGCGCCCCGCGCACCAGCCCCATGATGATGGAGGCGTTAATGTACGGCATGATACCCAACGCCAAAATGGAAAACCGCCCCAGCGCACCGCCCGAAAAGATATTCATAAATCCTAAAATACCGTTCTGGTGGGCTTTGAATAACTGGACCAGTACTTCCGTATTGATACCGGGTATTGGGATTGCAGCCGCAATCCGGAAAACAGCGAGCGCGCCGAACACAAAAAGAAGTCTCTTTTTGAGTTCGGACGCGTTCAAGATATTCGTAATTGCATTGTTAGCCATTAGTTGGCCTTCTGTTCAAGTACGGTTACCGTGCCGCCGGCTTTTTCAATCGCCGCTTTCGCGGTGGCAGAAAAACCATGCGCAGACACTTTTAAGGCCTTGGTGAGCGTGCCGTTTGCCAACACTTTCACGCGGGTAACATCGTGGATGATACCGGCTTTTTTCAAGGCTTCGGGGGTTACTTCTGTACCCGCCGCAAAGACTTTTTCCAACGAGCCAACGTTCACATAATCGTAGCGTTTGGCAAAATCTTTATTGGAAAAACCGCTTTTAGGCGTATGGCGGATCAAAGGCATTTGACCGCCTTCTTTGCTTTCTTTGCGGGTATTACCGGAGCGGGAAGTTTGCCCTTTCATACCTTTGGTGCAGTAGTTGCCCAAGCCGGAGCCCGGCCCAATGCCCAAGCGTCTTTTTGCTTTTCTGGACCCATGTTTAGGGAAAAGTGTATTCAAATTTACCATAATTCTCTCTCCTCCAAACTACTCGGCCTTGGCGGGGGCTTCTTTAGCAGCTTCCGCTTTGGGGGCTTCTTGCGCCGGGGCGACTTTGCCGCGCAGCACATTTACAGCTTCTTTGTTTTTAAGCTGTTTGAAAGCCTCTAACGTAGCATAAACTAAGTTGCACGGATTGGTGCTACCCAGGCTTTTGGCGAGCACGTCTTTGATGCCGGCAGCTTCAAAAAGTAGCCGTACCCCGCTGCCCGCGATAACCCCGGTACCGGGAGCGGCCGGTTTCATCCAAACGGACGCAGCCCCGAATTTACCAATCGTTTCGTGCGGAATCGTGTCCCAAACTACCGGGAACGTGATCATGTGTTTACGCGCATGGGATTCAGCTTTGGCAATTGCCAGCTGAACCTGATTCGCCTTGCCAATCGCAACGCCCACTTTGCCAATGCCGTTCCCTACTACTACCAGGGCCCGGAAGCCAAAGCGTTTACCGCCTTTGACTACTTTTGCCGTACGGGCAACGTGGATAACCGTGGTTTTACCTTCTACCGCCGGTTTTGCTTTTTGAAACTCGGCTCTTTTGCCTTTCGCTTCTTTTTTATTTTCGTTTTTCACGAGCGTTTCATTGGACATTAACTTCACCTGTGAATTAGAATTTCAATCCTGCTTCTCTGGCGGAATCGGCTAATGCTTTGATTCTGCCATGGTAGACGCGTCCACCGCGGTCAAACATCACTTCGCTAATGCCTTTATCCAAGGCTTTTTTCGCGATTGCAGCACCTAATGCCTTAGCGGCTTCAATGCTTTTGGCGGACGATTCAAACTTGCCTTCAAATTCTTTGGACAACGTCGTAGCAGACACGAGCGTGCTGTGCGTATTGTCATCAATAATTTGGGCGTAGATATACTTTAAGCTTCTGTATACCGACAAACGCGGGCGGTGCGCACCGTTTTTCAACAAATGCGCGCGGCTGCGGTCTTTACGGAATTGGTATCTTGCTTGTTTAGTAGCCATAATTATTTACCTCCCGCCGCAGTTTTACCGGCTTTGCGAGCGATGTGTTCACCCTGGTATTTAATACCACTGCCTTTATAGGGCTCCGGAGGTCTGATTCTTCTGATTTTGGCGGCGAAATCACCGACTTTAAATTTATCACTGCCTTTAATCGTTACCGCACCGGATTTCGGATCCACGACGACGGTTAAACCCTCGGGGATATCCAAATTGACCGGGTGGGAAAACCCAAGTTCTAAATTGAGTTTTTTGCCCGCTACGCTGGCGCGATACCCTAGACCGTTGATTTCCAACACTTTGGAAAAACCGTTCGTCACGCCTTCAATGATATTGAACACGTTGGCGCGGGTCGTGCCGTGCAAGGCATTGAGTTCTTTGACGCGGCCTTCGGCCACAGCAAAGGTCAAGTTGCCGTCTTTAAGTTCCGCGGTAATGCCGGCCGGAACGGTGTAAGAAAGCGTACCTAATGCACCGGTAGCGGTGATGGTGTTTTCTTTAATTTCCACTTTGGTTTTAGCGGGAACATTGATTACTTTTTTACCGATTCTGCTCATATTCCCCCCTTACCACACTTGGCACAACAACTCGCCGCCGATTTTTTCGGCCTTGGCTTGCGCATCCGTCATGATGCCTTTAGAGGTGGACAAAATTGTCACCCCAAACGCACCGCGGACTTTGGGAATGTTGTTGTACGCGCTGTAAACACGGGAACCCGGTTTGGAAATGCGTTTCAAACCTTGGATAACACATTCGTTTTCCGGCGTGTATTTTAAGAACACACGGACCACGCCGCCCTTAGTTTCGTTGTGAACAGCTTTGAAATTGGCGATGTATCCTTCTTCTTTGAGCACACGCGCAATTTCGGTTTTGATTTTAGAAAAAGGGATGTCCACTTTTTCTTTTTTCTTCATATTGGCATTTCTTATTCTGGTTAAGAAATCTGCAATTGGATCCATATACTTAAGTTATCGTCCCGAACCACTTTCCTTACAGAGTTGGCCCGAAAGCGACAGCTCCTCCTGTAAATTACCAGCTTGATTTTCTAAGACCCGGGATTAATCCCTGGTGTGCCATCTTTCTCAGGCAGATACGGCAAAGGCCGAAGTCGCGGTAATAACCGCGCGCACGCCCGCAGATTTGGCATCTGTTGTGATAGCGTACGGCGAACTTTTGGTCTTTCGCCATTTTTGCAACCCATGCTTTAGTAGCCATAAAGTTTTTTGCTCCTCTTATTTAGCCGCTTTGCGGAACGGAATACCCATGTAATCCATGAGTTTGCGACCGCTGGCGTCGTTTTGGGCAGTGGTAACGAACGAAATGTTCATACCATGGGCTTTGGGAGATTTTTCCACATCAATTTCCGGGAAAATATAATGCTCTTTAATCCCCAAGTTCAAATTGCCTTTGCCGTCAAAGCTGGCATTAAAGCCCTGAAAGTCGCGAATGCGGGGGCAGGCAATGCAGATGAAGCGTTCCATGAACTCATACATCTTGGCTCCGCGCAACGTTACGCGCACACCAATAGGCATGCCTTCGCGCAATTTAAAGTTAGAAATAGACTTTTTAGCGCGGCGTACTTGTGCAGCTTGACCGGCGATGGCCGTTAAATCTTCTTTGGCCACTTCCAGTGCTTTGATGTCCTCGCGGGCATCTTTCACGCCGATGTTGATGACGATTTTGGTCATCCGCGGCACAGCCATCGGGCTTTTGACGTTCATGTCTTTAAGCAAAGCCGGAAGCACTTTTTCCTTGTAAAGCGTTTGCAACCGGGGCTGGTAGCCTTCGGGTGCTTTCGTTACGTTTTTGGTTTCTTTCTTAGTCATTTTTCGTACCTAGATTAAATGATCGGCTCGTTGCATTTGCGGCAGACGCGCGTTTTGGTGCCGTCAGCAGCAATGCTGATTTTGGGCGTCATCGCTTTTTTGCATTTCGGACAGACAACCGCCACGTTGGACGCATCCAACGCCGCTTCCATCTTAATAATGCCGCCCTGCTTGTTTTGGGAAGGTTTCACGTGTTTGGAAATCATGTTAATCCCGGTTACCACAACGGTATTTTTCGTCGGATTAACGGATTTCACTTCGCCCTTCTTGCCTTTGTCCTTACCGGACAGTACTAAAACGGTATCTTTTTTCTTAATAATCATACTATACCACCTCAGGCGCCAGCGAAATGATCTTTAAAAAGTTCTTTTCGCGCAGCTCTCTGGCAATCGGACCGAATACACGGGTTCCTTTGGGTTCGCCATTATCGTTGATGATGCACACAGCGTTGTCATCAAACCGAATGTACGAACCGTCTTTTCTTCTCTTTTCACGCGCCACGCGCACCACTACTGCGCGGACGACGTCGCCTTTTTTAATGGCAGAGGTAGGGATCGCATCCCGAACGGAGCACATAATAACATCTCCCAAGGTTGCGATATCCCGATGGTGGCCACCGCGCACTTTAAAGCATTGCACTCTACGCGCGCCGGAATTATCGGCCACATTGACTATGCGCCTTAATGGAATCATACTTTTCTAACCCCAGTTTTTACCAATTAAGCTCTGGCTTTTTCCACAATTTTGGAAACGCGCCACTTCGTCGTTTTAGAAACGGGACGGGTGCTCATAATTTCCACTTTATCGCCGATTTTGCTTTCGTTGGCTTCATCATGCGCGTGGAATTTGGCAGCTCTTTTGAGCGTCTTGCCGTAGCGGGCATCATGCACCAATCGTTCCACGGTTACAGTGCGGGTCTTGTCCATTTTATCGGACACAACGATGCCGGTCAGCACTTTTCTTTTGCCACGTGTTTCTTGATTTTCCATGGTTTAACCTCTATTTTTGCTCTTTCTTCTGGTTAATCAGCGTTTGCAAAAGAGCAATTTCGCGTCTTACAGCGCGGATTTCCATCGGGTTAGCAATGGGCGTCGTGCTGTGTTTGAAAAGAAGGTTAAATTTCTTTTCCTGGGCTTTGCCGAGTGCTTCATTCAGCTCGGCCAACGTTTTGTTTTTTAAAGCTTCTTTTTCGTTCGTCTTCATACAACTACCTTCTCGTTACCAGTTTCGTTTTGATGGGCAGTTTGTCAGAAGCCAAACGCATGGCCCGTTTGGTATCTTCTTCGGAAGCCCCTTCCAGCTCAAACAAAATCCGGCCCGGTTTCACGACGGCAGCCCAGTATTCGGGCGCGCCTTTACCTTTACCCATACGGGTTTCGGCCGGGTGTTTGGTGATGGCTTTATCCGGGAAAATGCGAATCCACAATTTCCCTTTCTTTTTAATAAAGCGGGATAAGGTTACACGGGCCGCTTCAATTTGGCGGGCGGTAATCCATTTCGGCTCTAAGGCTTTTAAGCCATATTCGCCAAAGACCACTTCCGTGCCGCGTTTGGCATTACCTTTAATGCGCGGGGCGCTGAAGGGTTTGCGGTATTTAACTCTTTTAGGCATCAACATAAGTCAAATTCCTCTATTTCGCTTCCGCAGCCGGGGCCACTTCTTCAGTGACGCCTTCGGTAGCGGCAGTTTCCATATCGCGGTGTTTTTTAAGTTCGTTCATAATCTCTTTAGGAGATTTGGCGAAGTGAGTTCTCTTAAAAATCCACACTTTGATACCGATTTTACCGCTGATGGTATTCGCTTCGGTAAAACCGTAATCAATATCGGCACACAAGGTGTGAAGCGGTACGCGGCCTTCGCGTTTCCACTCCGTGCGGGCAATTTCCGCACCACCTAAACGGCCGGATACCATAATTTTGATACCCAGGGCTTTGCCGGAGAGCGCTTTTTCAATGGCTTTCTTGATAGCCGCACCGTAGTGGGCGCGTTTTTCAAGTTGCATGGCAATGTTCTGCGCTACTAATTGGGCATCGGTTTCCGGGTTCTTAATTTCTACCACGTTCACAAAGGTTTTGCTGCCGGTGAAGGCTTCCAATTCTTTGCGAAGGGCTTCAATATCAGCACCTTTTTTGCCGATAACCACGCCGGGGCGAGCCGTGTGAATGTTTACGCGCAAGAACGCGCCGGCTCTTTCAATCCCCACGTAGCTGATAGCCGCCATGGTGAATTTGTTTTCCACAATTTTGCGGATTTCAAAGTCTTCCTTGATCAGCGCAGGCATATTCTTGGGGGCGAACCAGCGGGAACGCCAATCTTGAATATAACCTAAGCGGATGGACCGGGGGTGAATCTTATGTCCCATAACTTAGCGACCTCCCTTTTTTTCGTCGGTGACAATCACCGTCAAGTGGCACATGCTCTTTTTATAGGGCATGGCACGGCCTTGCGGGCCGGGTTGCACTCTTTTTAAGTGGCCGCTGGGGCCCAAGTTGGCAAAGGCTTCTTTAATGAAGACTTTGCTAAAATCCAGCTTTTTGCCGGCTTTTACTTCCAGGTTGGCAGCAGCGCTGTGAAGCGTTTTGGCTACCAAGTCCGCCGTACGTTTGGCCACGAACGGAAGCACATCTTCCGCCGCCTTCACGTTTTTCCCGCGGATTTGGTCCAATACTAAGTTCACCTTGCGGCTACCGAAGCGTTGAAATTTAGCTTTTGCACAAGCTTCCATATCAAATCCTCAACTCCTATTTCAAGGCGGTGGAATCTTTCGTCATACCACCATGGCCTTTAAACAACCGGGTGAACGAAAATTCACCGAGCTTGTATCCTACCATACGTTCGGAAACGTAGATGGGAAGAAACTTGCGGCCGTTATGTACCAGGAACGTATGACCGACAAATTCCGGTACAATCGTGCAGGCTCTTGCCCACGTTTTGATAGGTTTCTTTTCGTTGGTTTCGTTCATTTTTTGAACTTTTTCCAACAGGTTTAAATCCACAAACGGACCTTTTTTAGTTGATCTTCCCATAATTATTTAACCTTGTTTTTTCTTCTATCGCTGACAATCATCCAGCCAAATGCCTTCTTGGTGGAACGTGTCTTCAACCCGCGGGTTTGTTGGTTCCACGGAGAGCGCGGGATATTACCGCCCTTACCGTGACCGCGGCCGCCGCCCATACC
>JAKSPG010000030.1 GCA_024405075.1 Elusimicrobiaceae bacterium
TTAATTGATTGACTTGCGGGGAAAAACTTTTTCAAAAAACGTAAGGAGAAAAAAAACATGGGCATTAACTATCTGTTATGTCTGCAAGGCTTCCGTCATACCATTCACGATGCTTGGACCCCATTTTTGGAAGGGGCATCGCTCTTTTCTGTAACCTATTTGCTCTTACTGCCTGTCTTCATCTACTGGTGTATCGATAAGCGCAAAGGGTTGTTTACCTTATATGCCATGTGCCTGTGCGTAGCCGTCAATGCCGTAACTAAATTAACGGCTTGCGTATATCGGCCTTGGATACGCGACCCCCGCATCTTGCCTGCCGGCGATTCCATTACCGCCGCCACCGGGTACTCTTTCCCCAGCGGCCACACGGCCACCGCCGCGCCGATATACGGAGGAATGGCCGTCGGATTTTGGGACAAAAAATCCACCCGCTGGCTATCGGTATTGTGTATAGTAGCCCTTTTGATCACCGGGTTTTCCCGCAACTACTTGGGGGTACATACCCCGCAAGATGTAGGCGTTGGGCTTATCTTGGGGCTTTTATCGTTGCTGGCCGCCCATTGGATACTCAAGCACCCGCAACACGAAAATAAAATTTTAATCGGCGGTTTTTTATGTTGCGTGGCGGCGTTGATTTACATCACGTATAAACCCTATCCGATGGATTATGTCAACGGGAAATTACTTGTAGACCCCCAACGCATGATGAACGACGGATACAAAGACATCGGTGCCTTGGCAGCTTTCTTTCTGGCACGCTATACGGAAAAAAGATGGATCGGTTTTCAGGCGACGGGATTTACCTTAAAAGGAGTCATCTTAACGGTTGTTGGCCTGGTGGGGCTGGGGCTGCTGATTGCGCACCTGCAAAATCCGTTTGTAGCGTGGTTGGGACAGCATTGGGGACGGTTGGTAGCACGTGCTATCATCATCTTCTACGTGGTAGCCCTTTACCCGTTGGTTATTAAATGGCTAAACCACACCAAACACCCCTAGATTCATTTAGGTTGAGCAAACATCCTCCCGTTTAACGGGAGGATGTTTTTTTTTACAGATTTTTTTAAACCGGCCCCGACTACAGCAAAAGTAGTTTTTTTCCAGTAAAATCTCATGTTTCTTTTCTATCCTTTTTGATACAGTTTTGTAATAAGGAGAATCTATGAAAAAAATTATTTACTTAACTGCCTTACTTATCTTATCTTCCGTAAATAGTGTGGCTACTGTGTTAGCAGACGCCGACAAGTCTTTTGAAGAAAACGATTTTACCGCTGCCAAAGCGGCCTATGAAGAAATCCTTACTACCGCTAGCGACCAGGAACTATGGCACGCCCAGTTGCGCCTGGTTGCCTGCCAATATCATTTGGGTGAGTTTTTACAAGCGGCCACCTCTCTACAAAAATACCCGCTACCGCAAGACCCACTCTGGCAAGCACGCTTTTTATTATACCGTACGTACTTGGCCAACTATGCTTCGCACCTGTATAATCCCCTGTTAAACCAAAACGAAATCAATTCCGCCGCGGCTAAAAACGACCCTTCTCAATGGACCCGCCAACAATGGCAATCCCATATAGACCAAGATTTCCGCCGCCTGTGGGACTTGCAATCCACTTTGTTAGAGGCCCCCGTGCAACAGGAAAAATTGATCCTTGATTTAGCCGATACCGATACCAAACGTATCCCCACGTTGTTTGATTTTGTCGTCAAAAGCTGGATAGAATACCTACAAAGTAACCCGCAACAAACCGTTGCGGCCTTACCGCAGCCCGACGTAACATACCTCGGCGGTCTGGCCCGATTAAAACACAGTCCGCGCAAAAGTACCGTCTATCTAATTTCCCAAATTTTACAAACGGCCGCTTCTCTTCCGGGAGATAATCGCCAAAATGCCCGGGAATTTTGGAAAACCGACAGCGTATTGTTGCCGTTTACCTCCCATGATTTTGTAATAGAAAAACAAGACGAAGCACTGGACTACGCCGTCAAACAACTCACCTCTTCCCAAACGACTACGTCCGGCTGGTGGGCACGGTTTAAAAATTATTTTACCGCCAAAATCAATTCCACTGCCACCGAACGTCCCGACTACGCAAAAGGTTACACCGCGTGGAAACTGGCCGAGGTATTAAATACGCACAAACGCTACTACCAGGTATTAGATGTATGCAGCACCGGGCAAAAATCGGAAAAATCTTTCTTTACGCAACAATGCCAACAACTCTGCGAACAAATTAACGCCGTGGAGTTACACCCTCAAACGAACCACGCGCCGCTTAACCGCCAACAACCTGTGTTATCCCTGTCTGGTAAGAATTTAAAGCAAGTATACGTCCGAATATACCCGACTTCGTTTGACGAATTAGTGAACCTCTACAAAAGCCGGCGTAATTCTAAAAATATAGGTTCCTGGCACGTGCTAACACAATTAGACAGCCGCGATGTTCCCACTTTCTTATCCCGTACGCCGCAACACACGCAAAGCCTGGACGTGACATATGAGGAAGTAGGCAAACCACAAACAGCTACTTTACAACTGCCGCAACTGAAAGCCGGTTTCTATGTTGTGTTATTATCCACCCGCTCGGATTTTTCCGCCGATACTCCCGGCATATACGGTTGGGTTATTAACGCTACCGATTTAGCTGTATTTGTCACGGCCGCCATTGCCGCCCAGCCGCAAACGTATGTTTCCACGCTATCCGCTACTACAAAAACACTTAAACCGAACTTGTTTCACATTTACACCGTTAATTTAAAAACCGGCAAACCGCAACCCGATACGGCTTTGCGATTACTCACACAATATGACACCGCCGAACAAACCGCTCAAACAAATTTCGCCGGCATATTAGACTTACCGCGCGACATTACCCTAAACACTAAAAACGCCGCGGACTCGTACTATTTGGACGTATTGGCCCAAAACGGCCCGTCCACCGCATATACGACAAATCCGCTTTATTTCTCTTTTCAGCCGCAAGCCCCCGTGTTGCTCTTTGCTCAAACCGACCGGGCTATCTACCGCCCCGGCCAACAAGTGCAACTGGCCGCACAAGCTTTTGAACGTTTACCACGCGGCTTAAAAACATTGGACGATGTAAAAATACAACTCAACGTAACAGATCCCAACGGTAAAAACATTTTTACTAAAAAACTACCCGTAAACAAACTGGGAAACATCCAAACTTCTTTTACGTTACCGCAAGAAGGACTCCTGGGCCGGTACAGGGTGTCGGCCGAACTAAACGCCGTCAATGGTCGCACCTATCGGGATCAAAAAACCATCCAAGTAGAAGAATATAAACGCCCCGATTACGAACTGACCCTCAACGCCCCGTCGCAGGCGTTGGCGTATAACCAAAAAGCCGTTTTATCGGGAAACGCACAATATTACTCTGGAGCTGCGCTTGAAAAAGCCACCGTGTCATATACCGTCAAACGCCGCAGTTACCGCCCGCCTTTTTATTGGTGGTGCTGGCGGCCGTTACCTACGCAGGAAACGATTCTTACCCAAGGGCAAACCAAAACGGATAACAAAGGATCTTTCCAACTTTCGTTTACACCCACACGCCAGGAAGAAGACGAAGAATTTGCCGAGTATACCCTAGAAGCTCAAGTGCGCGACGAAAGCGGCCGGTCTATCTCTGCCACCCGCTCATATAAAATCAGCGCGCACCCACATCTATTTAAGCTGACGTTTACGCAAGGTTTTTACGACGTACAAAAACCCCTCACGCTGGCCGAGCTAGACTTAACCGATGCCGACGGAAACTCCGTGACGGGACAAGTCAAAGCTACCGTACAATTACTGGAAAACCGCCAACCGGATACGACTTCCGTTTCTTCTTCCTGCTACGGGTGCGGAAAATCGTCACTGGAGGAGTTGTACCAATCTTTCGCCGCCCAAGAAGAAGTGTTTTCACAAACCCTTTCGTTTACCACTGCCGGGGCACAAACGTTGCAGTTACCGCCGTTGGCCGAGGGGGTGTATCGCTTGGAACTTACCAGCGAAAAAGCATCTTCGCAACAAATGATTTTTGTAGTCGCACAGGAAAAGTCCTCCCTTAAATTACCCGATGTCGCGCTCGTCCAACAAAAAACATATTACCCGGGCGAAACGCTGCGCGTCCTTGTAGGGGCAGGGAATTTAAGAGGTTCCAAACGTTTGGAAGTATACCAACAAAACCAATTCCTCACTTACCAAACGCTTTTATTAGGCGGTGCGGAAGTGTTTTCACTCCCCATCACGCAGTCTCACCGCGGCGGACTATCCTTGCGTTGGTTTGGAGCCAGTGATTATGTCATACACTCCGCCCAAACGCAAGTAGAAGTCCCCTTTACCGACAACCAACTGACCGTTCAGCCCCAACTGCCGCCTTACGCCGCGCCGGGTCAAACGGTCCGCTGGGCAGTAGATGTTAAGAACCATTTAGGCCAAGCCGTAAACGGTTTAGTGAATGCCACCGTATACGATAAATCGTTGGATTATTATGCACCGCATACATGGCCGTTCCAATTCAAGAGCTTGTATACCCAACGTAACAAGGTAGCATCAGCCACGTTAAGTAGCCCGGCCATCGGAACCGTTTCTTACCGTGACTACAAAAAAGAAGTACTAACCCGGCCTAACGAATTATCGCTAGAATTACCGCTACCGGAGCTAAACTTGCAGATGGTGCGCCGTTTCTATACCCAGGGACTACGCGGCGCAAGCGGCGGTGCTAAAATGATGCTCTCGGCGGCGGCTCCCGTTATGAAAAGTGCCGCTAATGAACAAAGCCTAAATCTGGCCGTAGCCGATACCGCCGAAGCGGCCGCCCCCCAACAACAAGACGTACCGACTACCCCCGTGCGAACGGACTTTGCGGAAACGGCGTTCTTTAATGCCAACGTCGCGTTGACAAACGGGCGCGCCACTTTGAATTTTACGCTGCCACAGAGTTTAACGACGTGGAATGTGCTGGGTTTTGCTTTAACGCAAGATGCTCAACTGGGTACGTTCAGTGCTTCTACGGTAACGCGTAAAGACCTCATGGTCCGCCTGCAAATGCCCCGTTTTTACCGCGAAGCAGACCACGGTATTATCCAAGCCGCCGTTACCAACCAAACGAAACGCAAACTAACCACCCGGGTCACACTTTCGCTAACAAATGGGCAAACGTCCGCCCTGCAATCCTTCGGAATTACCCGACCGACCCAAACCGTCACCGTTCCGCCGGACACAACCCGGTTTGTTTCGTGGGAAATAACGGCCCCGATGCAACCAGACCTTTACGAGGTAACCGCTGTAGCCCGTAGCACTTCCTTAAGTGACGGCGAACAAAAAACGCTGCCCGTATTGCCCAGCAAGATGCGTTTACTAACGTCCGTCCACCGCGCGTTACACAATGGGACAAATATACTTGAGTTAAATGAACTGTCCGGCGTTGCGCCGCGGGATGTGGAACTCGTAGCGCTGAACTTAAACCCAAGTTTGGCCCTGTCGGTATTAAACGATATGCCGAATTTACTTTCTTCGCCGTACCGCGATTTAGTTTCCTCGCTCAACCGCTACGTACCGCTTAGTGTGGTCCACCAATTTTACACCACCTACCCGCAACTTAAAGAAGCGGTTAAAAAGCTCCCACGCCGCACCGGGCAAACCCCGCCGTGGGACGAACAAGACCCTTTGCGCTTGCAACTGCTGGAACAAACACCCTGGCTTCGCCAAGCACAAGGACGTAAGTCTCACGAGGAAAATTTAATCAGCTTGTTTGACGATAAAATTGTTTCTGCGTACTTGGATAAAGAGCTTAAAAACATCGCCCGTTTCCAAAAATCAAACGGTGCGTTTACGTGGTTTGCCGGTGGACCGGATGACGAATATCTGACGCTCTACGCCCTTGACTCATTTGCCCAGGCCCTGGCGTATAAAGCTACCATACCGCAAAGCAGTGCCAAGAAAGCACTGGCTTACCTACTGCCGCGCATTGAAGAGAATTTACAAGAGGATAAAACCGGCTCGGTCGGAGCGGTGTCATACGCGTTGTACAGCGCGTATGTAGTGTCGGCCTTCCCTACTCAATGGAAAGAAATTGCACAAGCAAAAAAACAACTTAAAAAATGGGTAGATTATGCCGATTCCCAAGCCAAATTTATGACGCCGCTGGGCCAAATATATGCAGCCGCCGTTTATCACCGCTTGGGCGAACAAACCAAAGCGGACAAGTACTTAGACCTCGTACTCAGCCGTCTGAAAGAAGACCCGCTTACCGGGGCATACTTTGCTCCCGAACCGCAAAGCTGGATTTGGTATAACGACACGCTAACCACGCAAGCCATTACGTTGCAAACATTGCTGGAAATGCGTCCGAAATCCGATAAAATACAACCGTTACTCCAGTGGTTCTTATTTAACCGCCAAGTAAACGATTGGACAGACAGCAAAGCTGCTTCTCAAGCTGTCTTTACCGTGCTAAATGTTATGCAAGCCCAAGGGGATTTATCCCAAGCGTCCTACTACCGCCTGGATTGGGCCGGTACCAACCAAAAGAAAACCTTCCAACCGCTCAATTGGACGGAAGATTTGCGTTTTGTATGCACGGGTGACCAAATTACGCCACAGGCCTACACCGCTTCTATCCGGCGGCAAGGTCCGCAAACGACCGACTTTGCTTCCCTAAGTGCCGTCTATCAAGCGGCTGAAGTTAAACCGTCCGACAAAGGTGTCATTAACGTGCAGCGCACGTACTTCCTGCGGGAAAAATCAGACGAGCAAGTGAAACTGCGTCCGCTGGCTGAAACGGAAACGGTGCGCGTTGGAGATGAAGTGGAAGTGCAACTGGTTGTAACCACCGACAGTGCTTTTGAATACGTATTACTGCAGGACCCCAAACCTGCCGGATTTGAAAGTGCCGACTTAATCAGTGGTTGGAAATACCAAACCATCAGCTATTACCAGGAAATCAAAGACGCGGCCACCCACTTCTTTATAGACCGCCTGCCGCACGGAACGGTTACGTTGCGTTATATACTCAAACCCACCGTCCCCGGCGAATTGCACGCCCTGCCGGCACAAATACAGTCCATGTATGCACCGCAGTACGGGGCCCACTCGGACACAACGGTTTTCACCGTAAAAGAATAACAAATCCGCTTAAAGCCCCGCTCCCATAAAAGCGGGGCTTTAAAATAGGTACACAACAAGCCAAAATTATACTATAATGGAAAATAACCAACCCCTATAGGAGCTTCTATGAACGAAAAAACACTTATCAGCCCGTTGGACGGAACCATTGTTCCGCTTGATAAAGTACCGGACCCGGTCTTCAGCCAGCGGCTTTTAGGTAACGGGGTCGCTATCTTCCCGGCCAGTCAAACCGTTTTCGCCCCCATCTCGGGCACCATCACGAATATCAACCCGGCACGCCACGCACTGGTTATTACGCACGAACAGTTGGAATTTTTAATTCACGTCGGGCTGGAAAGCGTGGAATTAAAAGGTGAGGGTTTTGAACTATTTGTACAAAAGGGCCAAAGTGTTACAGCCGGGCAAAAATTACTTTCGTTTGATTTAAATGTACTGACTAAAAAAGCGGCCAGTCCGCTGGTACTGCTGGTCGTCACAGCGCCGGCGGATACTCCTGTTACGTTACTGGCCGATGAACGCATCAAAACCGGGCTACCTCTTTTAAGCGTACACCCGGCGTCCACTCAAGAAGAAACCCTTTCTTCCACCCAAAAAACAGAATCGGCTCCCATTAAATTACTCAATTCCAATGGTATCCACGCCCGGCCGGCCGCTGTACTGGCCCGGCTGGCCGCTAATTATCCGTACCAGGTAGATATTTGTACCCCTACCCAACGGGCCAACGCCAAAAGTATTGTAGAACTCATGGGGTTGGGTCTGGCCTATGGGGACGAAGTAACTATCCACGTATTTGGCCCGCAACCGCAAGCACAAGCGTTGCTTGTGCAATTGCAAGAAGCTTTTCAAAACGGATTTGGCGAGTTAAAAAAAGCACCGGTCCCGCAAAAAGCTCCGTCAATAGTTACGGCGGCTAGCGATGTTTCCCGCCTTAGCGGTTTATGTGCCTGCGGCGGGCTGGCGTACGGACCGGCCTATGTGTTAAAAAAGAGTGCACTCTCGTTTGAAGAAGATGCCGCTAACCCGCAAGCCGAGTGCCAAGCTCTGGATAACGTTTTGCACACGTTAAGCGAACAAATGGAAAAACGCATCGCGGCGGAAAAAAACGCCGTCACGCGCGATATCCTAAACGCACACTTACTGTTACTCAAGGACCCGCTACTGGCAGACACCACTCGCAAAACAATTCAAATGGGCAAAACAGCCGCCTTTGCTTTTAACAGTGCCATCCGCCGCAGCGTCGATATTTTAAAACAAACAAACAACCGTTTCTTAATGGAGCGGATTGCCGATTTAAAAGACTTACGGCGCGAAGTGCTCTGCCAACTAACGGGGCAACAACGCGGCGCACTCCATATCCCGTCAGGAAGTATTATCGTGGCGGAAGAACTTTTACCCTCGGATGTATCGGCCCTTCCAGCTGATACGGCCGGGGTGCTGCTAGCAGGTGGTTCGCCCACGGCTCACGCCGGAATTTTACTACGTAACCGCAACATCCCCGCTTTGGTGCAAAGCGGAGCGAAGGTATTATCCATTACCGACGGTACTCTTATCTTGCTGGATGCAGACCGTAGTCAAGCCGTTGTGGCCCCCACCCAAGAACAGCTGAAAGATTTCCAACAGCGCATTAGCCAGTTGCGCCAGCGCAGCCAACAAGAAGATGCGCATGCCCATGAGCCCGCCGTAACGAAAGACGACATACGTATTTTTGTACCGGGCAATATATCGGGCATACAACAAGCCGTTACCGCACGTAAGGCCGGGGCCGAAGGATTTGGCCTGGTACGTACGGAATTTTTATTTCAAGACCGCGCGTTTTCACCTACCGAAGACGAACAGCTTGTCGTCTATCAAGCCATTTTGGATGCCTCGCCGGATTATCCCGTTACGTTCCGCTTGTTAGATGCGGGTGGCGATAAACCTATGCCGTTTATCAGCTTACCGCAAGAGAGCAATCCGATTGTCGGAGTACGCGGTGTACGAGCCGCCAGAACCAACGAAGAATTTTTCCGCACGCAGATACGCGCGCTACTGCGGCTAAATGCCCAAAACCGCGTGCACATCATGCTACCGATGGTTTCTTTTTCTTCGGAAATTACCTTTTTCCGCCAGCTCATAGAGCAAACAGCCCACGAATTGGGCCTTACCCAAACGGCACAACTGGGTATTATGATTGAAGTGCCCTGTGCGGCCCTTACGGCTAAACAGTTGGCCCAACATGCTGATTTCTTTTCCATCGGCACCAATGATTTAACCCAATACACCCTGGCCATTGACCGCGGACATAAGGAATTAAGCCCGCTAGCTGATGCCCTTCATCCGGCGGTATTACAGCTTATTTGGCACACCTGCCAAGGGGCACAAGCATACCAAAAACCGGTAGCCGTCTGCGGTGCTACTGCTGCAGAACCGGCAGCTGTTCCTCTTTTGATTGGGCTGGGCGTTACAAGTTTAGCCGTCAATTCGGGCGCGATTGCTCGCACCAAAGCAATCATCCGGCAACTTACGTTGGCCGCGTGCCAACAAACTGCCTTAGAGGCCCTGCAACAACCGGATGCACAAGCCGTTCGCGCGTTGGTTAAAAAACGATTTAGCCTGTAACAAGGAGATCTATGAATACACTCAAAAAATACGTCGGTTTTGTCGGTGCCGGGCTGACCCAGTTGGGTCGTGCCCTGATGCTCCCTATTGCGGTGCTGCCCGTGGCGGGTTTATTACTGCGCCTGGGCCAACCGGATTTATTAAATATTGCCTTTTTGTCCCAAGCCGGTGGTGCCATATTTAATAACTTACCTGTTATTTTTGCGCTTGGCGTGGCTATCAGTTTTGCACGGGAAAACCACGGAGCCGCTGCACTAGCTGCTTTTGTCGGTTATACCATCATGACAGCCGCTCTGCAAGTATTAGATGCTTCTATCAATATGGGAGTACTGGGTGGTATTTTAGCCGGGACAACGGCCGGATTGCTCTATAACCGCTGCCATGCGGTAAAACTTCCTCCCTATTTGGCGTTCTTCGGAGGACGGCGGTTTGTGCCCATTGTTACGGGAGCCGTGTGTTTACTCATAGCAGGTCTTGCGTACTTTGTTTGGCCACCTATCGGGCAGGCAATCGGACGCTTTGGACAATGGACCATAGACTCCGGCAGTATCGGCCTGTTTTTCTATGGGCTGGCCAACCGCTTGCTTATTCCATTGGGCTTGCACCACAGCTTGAATAATTTAGTATGGTTTCAGTTTGGTGATTTTGCCACCGTCCAACAAGGGGTACAAACCATTGTACACGGAGATTTGACCCGCTTCTTTGCTGGCGATTCCGATGCCGGCGCATTTATGGCAGGATTTTTCCCGATTATGATGTTTGGTCTTCCGGCGGCCTGTTTAGCCATGATTCAAACCGCCCATACCACCCGCAAAAAAGCAACCGCCGGGTTATTACTTTCAATAGCACTCACCTCTTTTTTGACGGGAATTACCGAACCGGTGGAATTTGCCTTTATGTTTTTGGCGTTTCCGTTGTATGTACTGCACGCCGTGCTGACGGGGCTTTCTATGGTGCTCATGCACGCGTTACACGTTAAACTGGGTTTTACATTTTCGGCAGGACTTTTTGATTACCTACTTAATTACGGTTTAAGTTCCCGGCCGTTATGGCTGCTTCCCATAGGTCTGGCATACGGAGTGTTGTATTATTTAATTTTCCGGTTTGTCATTGTAAAATGGAATTTAAAAACCCCCGGACGCGAGGACCTTCCCCCCGCCGTACCAACAACTGCCGCCACGCCGGCCCCAACGTTTTCCTCGCACGCGCCTTTAACACGCGCCGAACAATACGTAGCAGCGTTGGGCGGTAAAGATAACATCAAAGTATGGGGCGCGTGTGCCACACGGCTTCGGTTGGAAGTGGCAGATCCGCAACAAGTTGATGAACCAAAATTAAAAATGCTCGGCGCGCGTGGTGTCATCAAAACCCAAACGGGAAGTGTGCAAGTAGTTATCGGCACGGATGTAGAAATTTTGTTAGATGAAATGAAACCTTTCTTGAATTAACAGGAGGCGTATGCGTTTAATTGTCAGCCGCGCAAACATTGGTTTACAAGCGGCACGCTTGATACGGGACCGTATAGTTGCTTTCGCTCCCACGT